>CANJOX010000260.1 GCA_947475795.1 Gemmatimonadota bacterium | reverse complement strand
GAGATCCCCGGGATGTAGTCCTTGTTGGGGAGCACCATCGTCTTCGGGTGCGCGACGCCGTTCTGGATCGCCACCGTGGCGTCGTAGAACTTGTCGTCGGCCGACCACATGAACGGGTTGTTCACGACCGTCGTCCCCATGCGCGTGGCATGCTTGAGGAAGGTCCGGTAGAAGCCGACCTCGTGCGAGATCCGGTCGATGATCAGCGAGTAAGGCACCTCCTGCCCCATCCGCGTCGCATCGAGCGTGATGTACTCCGCCGTGACGCCGGCCTTCCGGCGGGCCACCGCGTCGAGAAAAGCAGGCGGAAACGACCATTCCCGGCCAACAAGCAGTCCGATTCGAGGGTCCATCGACACGTCTGAGCTCCTGGTGAAGTGCGCACGATCAGGGGACAATGCGCGAAGGGGACGGCGGCCGCCATGGGCCACCACGGGTTCATGACCGGAAACGACGAGTTCGCCAGGATGAGGAAATTTTCAGCCGAGCAGACCGTGTGAGCAAGCCACTAAAAAGCAACTTTGTGATCTCAATGAATGTGGACAACACGCCCCTGCTGACCGGAAAAAGCGGTGGGGTCACGGAACCACTTTTCCACAACCGTGGCATCCCGATCTGGTACCGGACCGCCACTTAGCAGGTTATCCACACGGATCTCAACGCATATCCACAACACTGTCAATAACTTAGGGGCTTTTGGTCGTATTGCGTGGACGCGTGGATCGTCATAACATCCCCGCCCATCGCTGAACGCCCCCGCGGCCAAACAGCGAGGCTCACGTTTCTGCCCCTTCGGAAAACCGCCCATGCACGTCGTCGCCTGCCACGCCCCGATTGGTTCGCTCGAACCCGCCCCCCTCACATCCCTGCCTTTCCACATGGGCATGGATCGCGAGCGGATGTCGGCGTTCTGGGGCAGCGACGACGAGTATCTGGTGCGCGTGGACGGGCCGGATGGCGCCGCGTGGTTCCGTATCGAGGCCGAGTCGGTGGTGGAGCATGCCAGCGCGGATGAGGCGCGGGCGGCCGAGGCGACCCGGGTCGCCATTGGTGCCATGATGGCCGACATTCTGCCCCTCGGCGCCGGACGGGTGGCGTTTCCGGTGGGCAGCAGCGGGCGCCGCGTGTTCCGCGTCTGGCGCGCCAGCGAGGGCGCGTCGCGGGGCGGGAAGACTAGAATCCTGGGAGTTCGAGCTGGGCGGTCACGCCGCCAGCCAGCGTAACGCCGGCCGCTTGCAACCACGCCAGCAAGATGTCCTGCCCATGATCGCCAGCCATGGCGGAGCGCGCCGCGCTCAGGTGCAGCTTGAACTCGCCCGACACATCGGGCAGGGTCCGGCGCAGCACGGCCACGGTGAGCAACTCCGTGGCGTCGGCCAGGTGCCGGATCGCGAACTCGGTCATCCGGGCGCGCAGGGCGGCCGTGTTCAGAACCGGCCCCTCGCCGGGCACGTCGTGATCGGCACGCCGCTCGCGGAACGCGGCGAGGCGGTTGCGGGTGGCGGAGAGCGCGGGCAGCTCGTCGCCGACCGACTCGGTCGGCGCGACCACGGGGGCCCCCAACAGTCCCAGCCAGGCCATCCACAGCGTGCCGCGGGCGTACGCTTCCCAGGGCTCCTGCTCGAAGCGCAGTGCCGCCTGCCGGACGGAGCGGGCCACGTGGGTGCGGATCTCCCACCAGCGGACGTAGGCCTCGGTCTGACGCGACACCAGCGCCAGGGCGCCCACCTTGAGCGCCCACTTGAGCGCCGATTCGTCGTCGTCGGTCGGGGGACGGAGGGCCGCCGCGCAGCGGAAGGCGCGCGCGGCGCCGAGGGCGAGGACCGCCTGCGCCAGATCGCGGGCGGCGCTGGGCGCGGGGTGGAGCGCCGTCTCGAGCTGGCCGAGGGCCGCCAGTTCGTAGGCCGTCCCCAGCAGGGCGAGTCCGTCGGCGATCGGCTCACCCAGCCCGTCGCCCGGCCGAAGCGCAGCGCTATCGGCTCGTTCCAGCAACAGCGCGCGACGTTCGGCGGGGATGGCGGCGACAGCCCAGTGGTCGTCCAGCGCGGCTCTGGCCAGTGCGGCCAGATCCCTCGCGGCACGATCACGTTCAGCTGTTGGGGTGAGGACGTGCATCCAGCCTCCGTGCAAGGAGCGCTCGAACCGTACCCTGTCCGCCACCCGACGTGGTGCCGGAACAGGCCTCAGACCTCGTCTCGCATGACCCGACGATCACGACCGGGGCATGCCCCTGCCGCGGAGCCGTCGCCGTTCCCGCACCGCAGGCCCTGACGCAAACCGTTGGAAGATGGGTGCTCCCTGCCCGCCCTGCGCCGTCGTCACTGTCGCATTTATGTCACAAGTCCGTACCTGTCAAGGGTGATCTCGGGGAAAACCCGCGTAAACCCCTGAGAGACAGCACTTTCCGGAGATTCCACGTGGGTTTTGAGTCATCACAGGTGGCGCGTCGTCGGCTCGCCGCACTGGCGGCCAGCAACGGTCGCGTGCAGGAAGCGTTGTCGCCGGCGTCCTTCCCGGGGGCGTTTTCCGGACCGTTGCCGACCTACGGGAACAGCCACGGGTCGGTCACGACCGTACAGGGCCACGAGGTGGCGCGCACCTCGGCGTCGCCCAATTCGGGCGCGCTCGCCCTTCACCTGGACGACCTCGCGCAGGAGATCGTGTCCGTCCCCGGCGCCGGCGGGGCGCTGCTCGCCGCCTTCGCGGCGCAGGCCCGCGCGCTGTCCATGGTGATCGAGGCCGCCCGACGCGGCGGGAACGCCCCCATCCCGGCCTCGGTGATTCTGGCCGCTCAGGAGGCGCTGGCCTCCCCGCCCCCGCTCCCCGGGCTGGTCATCGGCTGATGCGGGCACTCGCGCGGGCTCTCCTCGTCGCCGCGCTGGGCGCGTCCGGCGCTGGGGCCGGTCCGCTGGAGGCACAGCGCGCCACCGACGCGGTCGCGCTCTGGCGGCAGGCCCGCGCGATGGCGGCGCGGGGACAGCTCGACTCGGCGCAGCGCGCCCTTGACGGCGCGGCCACGGCGGCGCGGGCCGCCGGCGACCGCGCCACCGAACAGGCCACCATGCGTGGCCGTGCCGACCTCTGGCAGCTGCGCGGCTGCGCCGACAGCGCCATCCGGATCCTGCGCGACGCGGTTGCGGCCGCGGCCCCCGGCGATCGTGCGAGCGCCGACGCGCTCGTACGGCTGCTGGCCGGCCGTGGTGCGGTGGCCGAGGCCCGCACGGTGCTCGTGCAGAGCTACCGTGATGTGCCGTCCGTGGGACGCACCATCACCGGCGAGAGTGTGCGCTTTCTGCAGGGGATGGCGGCCGTCGAGCTGGCCGGCGGCCAGGAGTCGGCGGCCCTCTCCACCCTCAACTCCGCGCTGGCCGTCGCCGTCCGCCTCCACGAGGGTGACGTGAAGGATCGCACGGAGCACGCGGCGGGTGAGGTCACGGCGGAAAACGCGTGGCTGCTGTTCGATCTGGCGCAATTGCGCCGGAGCGCCAAGAGCCCCGGCATTCGCTCCCCGCGCGAGCAGGCTCGCCTCATGGGGCTGCTGACCGACGCCTGGCCTCCCCTCGAGGCGCTCCCCGACCACGGGCCACCGGTCACCCGGCTGGCCGATCGCCTGACCATGGCCACCGCCTTGTGCGCGGCGGCGCGCGGCCCGTGCCCGGCGCCGGTCGTGGCGACGGGCTGCCCGTAACGCGGCAGCCCGTCGCCGAGACGATCAGTTGATCCCCTTCACCTCGACCTTCTTCTCCGTCTTCGGGTCCTCGAGCGTCTCCAGCACCTCGCGCCACGAGAACTTCTGGCCGTTGCCGAGCACCCAGTAGTTCATCCATGCCATCTCGGCCGTGCTCTTCACCAGCCGGTTGCGGGCATCGGGGATACCGTGCGAGGCGCCCGGGTACATGAACAGCTCCGTGGGCACCCCCACCCGCTTGAGCCCCATGTGCAGCTCCACGCTCTGCGGGCTCGGCACCCGCGGATCCCCCTCGACCACGTGGATCATCGTGGGCGTCTTCGCGTTCCGGATGTACCGGATCGGGGACTGCTTCCAGTAGGCGTCGAAGTCGTCGTAGGGGAGCTTGTTCCCCAGGTAGTACTGGCGGTTCCGCTGCACGTCGGACTGCGCGTACATCGAGATCCAGTTCGACGTGCCGGCACCGCTCGAAATGCCCTTGAAGCGATCGGTGTGCGTCAGGATCCAGTTGCTCCAGTGCCCGCCGGCGCTCCACCCCAGCACGCCCATCTTGGTGCTGTCCACCATGCCGTCCTTGATGAGGGCATCGACGCCGGTCATGATGTCGTTGAAGCCGGGGGCCATGTAGTTGCCCACGATGCCGTTCTTGTGGGCCTCACCGTAGTTGGTTGAGCCACGGTAGTTGGGCATGAGCACCGCCCACCCCTGTCCGGCGTACACCTGCGCCCCGTAGCCGCCGTTGAAGCTCAGCAGGTCGGCCGATGCCGGTCCGCCGTGGATGGCCACGATGAGCGGATACTTCTTCCCGGGCTGGTAGCCGACGGGCTTGAGCAGCACGCCCCCCACCTTTTTGCCGTCCTTGGAGGTCCACGTGACTTCCGTCTCCTCGCCCAGCGCGACCTGCTGGCGCACCCACGGGTTGGGGTCGGTGAGCTGCGTCCAGTCGCTCCGCGTGGCCAGCGCCGACAGCGACGCCACGGTGAACAGCGCCGGCGGCGACATCGGATCCTGATACGACACCAGCAGGCGCTTGGTGGCCTGGTCCTGCGAGACCGAGATCACGCCCTTCACGTCGGTGACCGCCTTGACCGCGCCCGACGCCACGTCGAGGGCGAACAGCTGCTGGGTGGCCTTGAGCCCTTCGTTGAAATAGATGGTCTTGCCGTCGGCCGACCACCATTCGGCGCTCACGTCGCCGTCGAGATCACCGATCTTCCGGAACGCGCCGCCCTTGGCGTCGGTGGACCGCACGTACACGCGGCGGTTCTGCATGTTGTAGGCCGCCATGTCATCGGAGGCCGAGAACGCGATCATGCGCGAGTCGGGCGAGAAGGAGATCCCCGACTCGGCCGATTCCGCATTGTTCGTGAGGCGTTCGATGCTGCCGTCGCTCGTGTTGAGCAGGTACTGGTCGGCGTAGATCCCCTGCTCCGTGATGTTGCGCTTGTAGCGGTCGTTGGGGACCGCGGTGAAGCCCACCCAGCGGCTGTCGGGGGCGACCGAGAACGCCGTGACCG
>CANJOX010000259.1 GCA_947475795.1 Gemmatimonadota bacterium | reverse complement strand
GGGATGTCGCTACAGCGTGCAAGTGGTGGCGATGCCCGGCGTGGATGCGCCGCAGTTCTCACGCGCGACCGGACGCCTCAGGAGGCACTTCTACGTGCGCGAACGATGACGCCGGCCGCCGAGAAAGCTCGTATGTTCGACGACATCGAACCGATCAGCGCCAACAGGGGAGAACCACTGCACCCACGGGTGCGTCGGCTGCGCGATTTGAGTCTGATCGTGCTGGCCTTCCGGGCTGGCATCCCCTTGCCGACAGAGTCGCAAGTCACGGGGCTCCCAAACGACGAAACCCTTGCGCGGATCTGGGCGGATTGGGAATCACGCCATGCGCAGCGCACGAACACGGCTCGTCCACGTGACGAACGCGCACGTAGCGAACGCCGTCGACTCGACGGGCACTTCAAGACAGGTGCGGCGCCGAGCCGATGGAGGACTGTCGTACCTCGTACGGTGTCGATTGTGATCCGTCTTTTGGCGAGATGGCGCATTCAACGGCGTCGTAATTCGGCTTCGCGCTGACCCGGATCGACGTGTTCTCGCGGCGCATCGTCGGCGGCGCGCGCCGCCGCATAGCTTTCGAGACGATGAGAATATTCACATTGATGGTACTGATGGCCGCTGCGGTGCGAGCTGCGCCGATCGCGCGGGATGCTGCGCAGGTCCACGTGGACGTCGATGTGACGTACGATCAGCCACCGCGCCGTTCGCCCCGGGTGTGGGTAAACTCCCGGAGCGGTGTGTACCATTGTCCGGGATCCAAATGGTACGGCATCGGCAAGCGAGGTCGGTGGATGACCGAAGCCGACGCGCGCGCGAAGGGGTACCGCGCGGCGTACAAGCGGGCATGCGGCACGTGATGCGCGCTATCGTCGCCCGCGTGTATGTCGGCGTCGCGTTGCTCGTCGCGTGCGGTGCTCCGGCGCTGCTCGCCGCGCAACCCGCGTGCGGCGTCGACCGCTGGCCGGTGAAGACGCTCGCCGATCGTGATCGGGGCTCGGTGTCGCTCACCAACGTGGTACCCACCACGGTGCGTGCGCTGGGCGCGCTCGATATTCCTGAGGTGCCCTATCCCAGCGATCGCCGTCTCGCGCCGCACGAGCTCCGGCTGTATCGCGTGACCGCCATCGTCTGGCAGATCATGACGGCCGAAGACGATCGCGACTGGCATATCGTGCTGCGTGATCCGGTGGACAGCAGCAGCATGATCGTGGAGATCCCCGATCCCGCGTGCACCGCGGATCCCACGCTCGCGGCGCGCTTTCGGGCTGCACGCGATGCGCTGCGCCGCGTACCAAAGCGTGGGCAGGCGACGTTCACCGGCGTCGGGTTTTGGGACTTCATTCATAACCAGCGTGGGCGTGCCCGGAATGGCTTCGAGTTGCATCCGGTGCTGGCGATCGAGCGATTGTAGCGCGGCCTACGTCGGTACCCCGATCTCGCTTAGCTTGCTTATCACGTCAGGATGCTCCGCGAGGCGCACGCGGTGATCCCGTAACGCTTGGCGCGCGAGGTCCTCCGCCCCAGTGTACCAGAGTGCGACAATACCTCTCGTCAGCACGTCTGGCTCGTTCTTACAGAGCTCGGTCGACCCCGGAACGATACGCAGGAACTCCTCGGCAGCCTGATGAAGCAACTCCATCGCATACGCCTCATGTACGAGCGTGAGTGCAACCAACCGGACGACGAGATCCCCACGAGACAATACCGCGTCGGGGAGTAACGCACACGCCCGCTTCACGACACGGATGGCCGAAACCTCGTCGTGCTGTTGCGAGAGGTACAACGCGGCCGTCGACGCGAACTCGTCAGCGTTGGTACCCAATACGCCCGCCACAAAATGCAGTGCGGCGGTGGCCTGCACGTCGCTCAACGCCGTCGTGCACGCCGATGGCGGTTGACCAGACACCAGGATGCCGAGCGCCAACGACTCTATGGTAAGCGCAATGCGCGGGGCATCTGCGTCCGTATCTTCAGAGGTCGTTGGCGCACTGAAAAACGGGAGGTACACGTCGGCGCCCGGCTCGAGCAACCGGGACAGCCTGGGCCAGGCCTCGACACGGTCCACCCAGCAAATATTGAACGTGTCATGCCGTACGATGACCGGAACTGCATCAGGCGACGGGGAGGCCGTGAGCTCCTCGGAGACCTCCGCGCGGGCCACGTACGTGAACTGGCCGGTGCGGGTATCAAGCAGCATTTCCGCACCGTTCTCGCTGCCCATCCCGATGAAGTGTTCGTCTGCTTCTTCGGTGAGCGTGCGTTTGAACTTCCCACAGTTCTCGGGCGTCCAGCCATCCGGGGCCGCCACCGGCTGTGAGAGTGGCTCATCGACCAGCCGCACACTGGAATACCCGTCGGCATGTTTCTCGAAGCGTAGCCACGGGCACGGAAAGGTCGGACCCTCGTATTGGTCAACGATGGCGATATCGAGGAAATGCTCGTCGTCGTCCAAGCGAAGACCGAATTGGCGGAGATGTTCGTAAAATGCCGCAACATCCGGCGGGGCCGCGAATCCGACACGCACAAGCCGTCCGTCCGTACAAAACGAGCCGTTCGGCACCATCGCGCGGTACCCCGCCATCCCCCCGGGAATCGCATCGTCAATCACGTCGACCCGGACAATCACGCTGATCGCTTCGGCAACTACGGCCATACCCGATTCTCCTGTATTGATCACGCACTCTCCCGCGAATCGCCGAGAGCGACGGTGGTCACACAAATCACGTTAACCCAGACCTCTGTCATAACCCCGCAGGAGTGACGGGGAACGCAGCGGGCCCGCCCGCCCCATCCCCTCGCCCGTGCACAATTTTCCCAGTTCTTGCGCGCCCGCCAGCACCCGTCCATCCGCCTCCAGCACCACGCCACTCGGCCGCTGATCGCGCGGGCCCCACACGAACGTCACCCGCGCCTCGCGTACGAACCCAGGCTGCACCATCGCCACGGCGATCTGGCGCGTGCGCAGCACCCCGGCGCGGTCCAGCCGCTACGGATCTTTCCCAGGCAGCGCACCGCCGCCGATGGGGACGCGCGGCCCGTAGAAATCCATCACCAGCTTGCGGCCGGTCTGTCCGCTGTCGTTCATCGGACCGCCGTCGGTAAACGGACCAGCCTCGTTCACGCGCACCACGAAGTCGGGGCCGGGCGCGGTCCGCAACTCCGGCATGCGCGCCGCCTCCTCACGCAGCACACGCGTGAACAGCTCCCGCACTGCGCGCTCCAGCACCACGGTGGGCGTGGCGTCGATGTGCTGCTCGATCCAGCCCCGCGCCAACTGCTACGGCGCCTTCACTGAGTCCGCCACCACGAAGATCGCCACCGCGCGTCCCTTTCGCTGTGATCCCACGCCGAACACCGCGCCGGCGATCTTTGCACCGGCGCTGGCCTCGGTGATGGCGTCGAGAATCACGCCGTTCGCCCCCAGCGCCCCGGCCTTCTTGCGCATGGACTCGAGCATCTTCCGTTCGTCCGTCCAGGAGGACTCCCCCGGAGGCATTCAGCAGGGCCACCTCGGTGAACTTGCCGGTCACCTGCGCGGCGGAGCGATAGATCCGGACCTGCGCGGCATCAACGGGTGGCCGACCTTGCGGTGTGGGGTCGAGTACGGTGGCATTGGTGGACACACAGGCGGTCGTCGCGAACAGCAGCGCCAGCACGGACGCACGCGTCATCAGGAATCGCATCGCAGCTCCATTGGAGGGGTGAACCCCAAAGGCACGCCCCCCCTCTGACAATGCGGCCATCTGGCGGTCGGGCTCGGCCGACCGCATCGTCCCTCGGTCATTGAACGCCTTGCGTACCGTCACTGCCTGCCAAGGGGCCGATTGTCATGAGCCAAATGTCCGTGGATTCGATGCTGTCTGGTTTGGCTGGCATCGAAGGGGTGTTCGACAACAACGCGCCGAACCGGCGGCCAGACAGCGAGCTTGCGGGCATCGAAGACGAGCTTGCCAAGATCCTCGGTGGGGCATTCACATTCCTGTGTCGAGTGTTGCCCACCTTGCCCGTGTGGCGTTTCACACGGTCGCCGCGTCGCACCAGATACGATGGATGCTCGCTTTCCGGGCGCTGCACGCTCATGAGTTCAATCACTTTGCTGTCGAGTACTTTTGCGGCATCTGGGAGTTGCTCCATGGGGCGCCGTGCTGGAGTCCCTCCGAACGTGCCCTGCCGCACCCCAGGCATGGCTACATCCTCGATGAGGAGCGTCTGGCCAATGCACAGGCGTTGCGCGTCATTCGGCGAGGCGGTGCGTTTGACGTCCTGGCGGGCAAGACGGAGGGGTTTCGTGACTACATGAAGCACCAGCCCGTCGGCTATCGCGGTGGCCGGCTCGCCACCGCGGATTCCAAATTCTTCCCGCTGATCGAAAAAGTGTTGTCGGCGCGCATCACGAAGAGCCGGACGTATGATGCCGGTCGCCACGGCATGCTCACGCTCCGTTCATTGGTCTCCGGCTTTCCTGCACTCGCATGGCCGGGATGTCCGGTCCATCTGTACCACGATCGCTGGCACACCGGGGCACCTGCATCAGCCATGTGGTTCATCGGCGCGATCAACGAGCCGATCACGGAAACCAGCACGTTTCGCGATCAACTAAAACGGCTGGAGCCGGCCATGCAGCGGCGCTGGAGCAACACGAAGCGAAAGCTGGCCCACAGCACGCAATTGGCCGGTCTCGATTTCAAGCCCTGGCCGCCGCCGGGGAGCGGTCTGTATTCCGTGAAGCTCACCAGGGGTCACCGCGCGCATCTGCGCCGCGACCGGCTCGACGGCGAGTGGATCGCCGAGGCGGTTGGTGGGCATCGGGCGATGGGGCACGGATAGCGCCGTACGGCATAGCGAATGGCGCCGGCGCGGGCGGGGATGGGGAACACAATGAGATCGTCGAACTAGAGGATGCTGACGTTGTACTGCCGGAGGGTGAGGCCGAGTGCGTGGGCGAGTCGCACCAGCAGCAGCGTTTTTGCGGCGCCGTGATCGCTGACCAACAGCAGCGGTTCCTCGGTGGCGAGGGCGGCCAGGAGCGCGGGCTCGAGGGTGTCGTAGCCGACGACGCCGAGCGGGCGGAGGAGGGAGCGAGGGGCGGGGGGCGGCGCGATTGTTGGCGCGTTGGCCGACGCCGGGGCGTTGCTGGCGACGGCGGCGGGAGCCGACTTGCGTCGCATGCGCGGGATAGAGAATGCCATGGAGAACCTCCGCGCAGGAGC
>CANJOX010000258.1 GCA_947475795.1 Gemmatimonadota bacterium | reverse complement strand
GGCGAGGCGCATGGTATCGGCCTCGGGGACCTCGATGATCCCCGACGTGGGTGCGTAGCCGATGCGCCGGACCACGAGCAGGTACTGCCCCGCCGGCACCTGCAGCATGCGAAACCGCCCGTTGTCGCTGGTGATCACGCGGGCGTTGGTGCCCACGACCGACACATCGGCCGAGGCAAGCGGGCGCAGCAACGTGTCAGTGACCACGCCGTCGATCACGGCGAGGCCCTGCAGCGTCCGCGGGGAAGCTGCCGCGCGCTCTTTGTCCTGCGCCGCACGGTCACGGATGGTCCGACGGACCTGCGCATGGACCGACGTGGTGAGGAAGGGGAGCAGCAGCGCCGCCCCGAGTGCCCGGCGGAGGGCGCGATGCGCGGCGCGCGGTGGGACGGAGGCGTGTGATGTGGACATAGTCGGATAAGTTATCGGCATTCCTTCAGCGGAGACACATCCCGTGCCATGCTACCCCACGATCGGCTGGTTGACCCGTTGGTTCACGCGGCGTGCCGCGACCGGCATCTTGCCGGCGCCCCTCCGGCTGGCGCCCCTTCTGCTCGCGACCATGCTCCTGCCGGGCCGTGGGGCCCGGGCGCAGGCGGCGGTTCCCAGCCGCGCCGCCGACAGCGCGAGCGTGATCGGCGTGGCGGTGCGCATGCTGGCCGCGATCTCAGCCCGGGACACTGCGGCGGCGCGCCCGCTGCTGGTGCCGGGCGCGCTGTTCGTGGCCATCGCCGATCCGGCCGGCGGCACCGGAGGTGCGAGCCTGACCACGGACACCGATTTCTATCGCACGCTGCCGCAGGGCACGGAGCGGTATCTCGAGCGCATGTGGAGCCCCACCGTGATCCTGCACGGGTCACTCGCGGAGGTACATACGCCGTACGACTTCTACCGGGATGGCGTGTTCTCGCACTGCGGCACCGACGTGTTCACGCTGGTCCGTCAGCGCGGCACATGGATGATCGCGGCGCTCAGCTACACCCGGCAGCGCACCGGGTGCGCGCCGAGTCCTCTGGGTCCGCCGGCGTAACGCTACTTCTTTTTGAGATCACCGCAGGCGGCGATGATGCCCATCGCCGCCGCGGCATCGTGGATGTTCACGTAGTAGGCGGTGGTGTCGGCCAGCGCGACGGCGAGCGTGGCCTTGCCGGTGCCGTGCCCCTTGTCATCGATCGCGATGGGCGCGTAGGCGCGTCCCCCGCCGACCACGCCGCCCGCCTTCTCGCAGCTGCCCGTGTGGATGTGCCACGGACGGGTGGCCCCCGGCGTGTCGTCATCGAGCGTGACCGACACCTCCGTCCCCGTGCCATCCTTGGTGGGCGTCACCACGGCGGTGCCATGCACCTTGCGGCCATCCTTGCCCGCGATCGTGGCCGCGTAGTCGGTGATCGGCCGGGCGAGCGCGAACAGCACCGCGGTGTGACCCACGAGGGCGGCACTCAGGGCAATCCAGCGAAGGCGCGTGTGGCGGGTCATCAGCACTCCGTAAGCGTGAGAAGAGACAGGATCGGACGGCACCGGCATCGCCGCTAATTGCGCTCGACGATGCGATCGATGAGAAAACTGGACTGCTCGAGCGCTTCGGCGGTGAAGTCGCCGAAGAAGGTGCGGACATCCGCGAAGAGCCGGGCGAACGCGGCCTGATCGCCGCGGGCGAGCACGTCCGCGACCTCCTGCACCGACGCGCCGAACGCGGCCGTGATCTCCGCCGTGCGCGGATTACCCATCTCGATCGCACCGTACAACGCCGGATCCTGCGCGAAGTGACGCGCGGCCACGTACAGCTCGAGCAGATACGCCGGCGATGTGAACGGCATCGTTTCGGCGAGCGGGACGCCCAGACGGCTCAGCGTGAGCCCCTGCACCTGCGTCTGGAAGTGTGTGAGAACCTGCACCACCGACATGGCGCGATCGTGCTGGGACGCCGTGCTTTCCGTGACCACCAGCCCGCGGGCGGCGAACGACTGCGCCACCCAGTCGCCCCACGCGTCACCGCGCGCACGGCACAGCACGACGCGCTGCCCCTGCAGCGTGTGCACGCTGGGGCCGAACATGGGGTGTGTCCCCACCACACTGGCCGACGTCGAGGCCAGCATGGCCTGCACCGGCGCCTCCTTGAGGCTCGTCACATCCATGAGCAACGATTCGGGGCGCACATGTGGCCCCACCGCCTGAATCACGGTCGCCGTGACGTCGATGGGCACGCTCACGATCACGACATCGGCCACCGCGGCCGCCTCGGCGGCGCTGAGCGCGGTGTCGATGTCGACGATGAGAATGCGATGACCGAGATCGCCGAAGAGGCGCGCCATCACGCGCCCGATGCGTCCCTGCCCACCGACGATGGCCACCGTGCGCGGCTCGGCATCGACCGGCACCTCGGCGCGCAGGGCGGCCTGATGATCGCGGCTGGAGCGCAGCAGCAACCGGAAGATCGACTCGATCTCCTCCGCGGGGAGCCCGAGCTCCGAGGCGCGCTCCTGGCGGTCACGCAACACCTCGCGCTCCCGCGCCGCATCGCGAATGCGGAGCCCGTGCTGACGCTTATACGCGGCGACCTCGGAGACGAGCGCCATGCGCTTGGCCATGATCTGCAGCAGGTCACGATCGAGCGCGTCGATCATGGCGCGCACCACGGGGAGCGGCCGCGGCGTGTCAGCCACGCACCCGTCTCACTGGCTCATCTTCCAGAACGCGATGCCACTGGCCTGCTGGCCGACATCGGCGGTGCCGACTTTGGTGCGCGCCACGAGGTCGATGACATCGACCTTGCCCGGCTGAGCCCCCTGCCCTTCACTGCTCACGAACGCATAGCGCGAATCGCTGCTCACCGTGACGCCGTGCGCGAGCCGGTTGGAGGTGGGGAGCTGCGCGACGCTGGCGCCCGACACGAGGTCGAACAGCTCGACCATGTTGCCCTGCTTGAGCGTGGCCACGAGCGTCCGCCCATCGGCGGTGACGGCGAGATTGTACACGCCGCGGCCGGTCTTGAAGCGGCGCGACACCACCCACCCCTTGGTATCGACCTCGAGAATTTCGTCGGCCTTGTTGCAAGCCACGTAGATTTTCGCGCCGTCAGCCGAGGGCTGCGCCCAGGTGGGAGAACAGGAGGCCGGGGCCATCTCGTGCTTTTCGAGGCCCATCGCCACACGTCCCATCTGTGCCGGATCGACCGTGGGGCCCGCGGCCTTCGTTGCTGCGGCGGTCGCCATCGCGGGCGCCGTAGCAGTCGCCATAGCGTGCGCGCTGTGGTCCATCGCGGCGTGATCCATGCCGGCCATGGTGTTCACGGTCGACAGCGGCAGCGCGCCTTCCTTGCCCTTCGCCAGCGAGAAGCGGCGCGACACCGCGAACGTGCGCGTGTCCACTTCCACGAGCTGGTCATCCATCATGCACGTGGAGTACTGGTGCATGCCGTTGGGCGCCACGCGGCTGCCGTGCGGCATGGTGCAGGTCACGATGCGCGCGATTTCAGTGGCGTTGGGGGTGTAGATCACCGACACGGTGGACGGGATCATGTCGCCGTGCAGATTGAAATTCACCGACAGCGCGTAGAGCCCGTCGGGCGTGACGTCGATTGACGCCGGGAAATTGCCGAGCAACAGGCCGGGGGCGACGAGCGTGTCCGGGCCCAACTCGTAGCGCCAGTACTTGCCGTCCGGAAAGCCGTGGCCGGTGGTCATGTGCAGGTACTTCCCATCGGCGGAGATCGCGAGGCCATGCGGCCCCTCCATTTCCGCGGCGAGTTCCCCGATGGCGATGCTCTTCTCGACCACCGTCCCCGCCGGACCGAAGCGCACCCGGTAGATGCGATCGGCCGACTCAGCGCCGACGTACACCCAGTAGTCGGCCGTGGGACCCTTCACCGCGGCGGCCTGCGCCGAGAGAAGCGTGGGCGTAACGGACAGCGTCGCCACGACGGCCAACCGCGCAAGGCCGCGCGTGGCGGCCCCGTGGCTGGGACGCCATGTCTTGCGGGGGGGTGAGGCGACAGGCATGATGGCGGGGCTCGGCAGGATCCATCCCACTGGAGAGAACTGTATATGAACGTAGCGCGCACCCGCCGGTTCGTCACGACCGCGGCCTTGCTGTTGACCATGCCCCCGCTGGTGGGTCTCGTTGTCGTGGCACCGCTCGGCGCGCAGGGCGCCGCCGCGGCGAACCGACCCGTGGCCCGACTGGTGGCAGAACCGGCCAAGGTCACGATCCGGGCGGGTGACTCCCAGCCGTTCACCGTCACAGCCTACGATGCCGCCGGCGCCGTGATCGCAGACGCCGTGGTGCGTGTGGGTGGCCCGCGTCAGGCGGTCGCGTTCGCGGACGGTCGGGTGCAGGCGTTCCGCGCCGGTTCGTTCACGGCCACCGCCACGGCGGCCGGTGCGAACGGTCCGATCACGCTGGACATCCCGGTGCTGGTCACGTGGCCGGCGCTCTCGAAGATCGCAATTCTTGCCGACTCGGGGCGCCTGTACACGGGCATTGCGATCGGGCACAAAGCCGAGGGCACGCACGCGGACGGCACACCGCGCCCCGGCCTGATTCCCACGTGGCGCAGCAGCGCGCCGACGGTGGCCACGGTGGACCGCTTCGGCACCGTGACGGCGCTCAAGGCCGGCACGGTGGTGATCAGCGCGGAGTCCGAAGGGGTGGTGTCACGGAAGAGCTATACGATCACGACCAACCCCGTGTCGTCGATCGCGCTCGACATCAAGGAAGATGTGATCCTCACCGGGCAGGTGGTGCGCCTGAACGCCACGGCCAGAACGGCCAGTGGCGCTCCGGTGAAAGACGCCGTGATCACGTGGAGCTACGTCTATACCCCGGACGACACCACGGTGGCCCCGGGCGGCCCCGGCATCATCGACTGGGGGCGGTTCACCCCCAACTATCCCGGCCGCTTCACGCTGCTCGCGCAGTCGGGCAACGTGACGGCGCGCAAAGTGCTCGAGGCGAAGCCGCGTGACGTGGTACGCCGCATCACGGTGACCGGCCGCGGCAGCATCGCCACGACCGCCACGTCGGACCTCTGGCCGTGGACCGGCAAGGATGGCCGCGACTACTGCCTGGTGGGCACCTGGGGCGGCGACGGGTACGGCATGGTGTTCGACATCACGGACATGAACAACATCGTGAAGACGGACTCGATCAAGATCGACGCCCGCACGATCAACGACGTGACGGTCTCACCCGACGGCCGCTACGGCGTGCTGGCGCGCGAAGGCGCGTCG
>CANJOX010000257.1 GCA_947475795.1 Gemmatimonadota bacterium | reverse complement strand
GTGGTGGCGATGCGTCGCTTGGAGATTTCACCGCCCTGACCGGTGACGACCACGGCATCGAGGTCGAGCGGCCGCACGGCGAGGGTGATGTTGGTGGTGAGCGTCTGTCCGGCGGTGACGGTCACCGGCACCACCTTGGTGGCATAGCCGATCATGCGCACGGTGACCGAGCCACTGCCGGCGGGTACCTCGACCAGACGGTAGCGCCCGTCCTGATCGGACCGGGCGACGCGGCTGATGTCCACGAAAATCTGCGCGCCGGGCAGCGGCTGGCCCGACCGTTCGTCGGTGACGCGACCGGCCACGGTGCCGGTGGTTTGAGCGTGCAGCGGCCCGACGGGCAGCAACGCCGCGACGAGGCCGAGCAGGAACACGGGCCAGCGAGAACCACGATTCATATGATGCTCCTCATGAGGACAACCGTCTCCACCGTCGGGGAACGCTGGGGTGGGTACTACCGGACATTGCACGCCGCGCCGATCGCGCCGCGTGACCACGGGTCATTGTCATCGAAGTGAGCCGCGCCACCGCCCCGCGTCCAGCCGGGGCGGCGATCGACGCGGTACCGGCTGCGTCACAGCGTGCCGGTCAACTCCAATACGGAGAGCGCGAGGACCTTCGTGGACTGCACGAGATCCTCGATGACACAGTATTCGTCGGGCTGGTGCGCGAGATCGAGGATGCCGGGTCCGTAGGCGACGCAGTTGGGCACCCCGGCGATGCGATCGACGTGCTTGTGATCGTAGGTGCCCGGGCTGGCCGCCAGCGTGGCAGGGCGTCCGAGCACCTGCTGGATCGATCGCTCGAGTGACGACACCACCGAGGCGCCGTCCGGGGTGCGCACGGGATGCACCACCATCAGGTCGCGCAATTCATAGATGAGGTGCGGCGTCTCGCGGGCGGCGCGCTCCAGCAGCTCCACGATTTCGCTGCGCGTGGCGTCGAACCCTTCCTCCACCAAAAAGCGCCGGTCGAACACCGCCCGGCACAGGTCAGCGACACACGGCGTCTGAATGCCGTCGATCGGCTGGCCGCCGGCGATGCCGTTGATATTGAGCGTGGCATGCCGCGCGCCGTCCGGCTTGACCGGCACCGCCGTGGTGCGGGCGCCCAGCGCGGGCATCAGTTCGCGCCGGATCTGATCGAGAATCACGCCCATGTGCTCGATGGCGCTCACCCCCAGAAAGGGCATGCAGCCGTGGGCGATCCGTCCGCGCGTGGTGACTTCGAACCAGTACACACCGCGATGACCGGTGTAGATGCGATCGGTGTTGGTGGGCTCCGTGATGATCACGGCGTCGGTGCGGTCGGCGCTGAGGCGTCCCTGCTTGGCCAACCAAGCCATGCCGGCAAAGCCGCCGCTCTCCTCATCGACCGTGCCGCTGACCTCGACCGAGCCGACCAGGTCGATCCCGGCCCGCCGGATCGCCTCGGCGGCGTAGATGGCTGCGGTGATGCCGGCCTTCATGTCGCAGGTGCCGCGTCCATAAATGCGTCCGTCGCGGACCAGACCGCCGAACGGATCGACCGTCCAGCCGGCCCCCGCCGGCACGACGTCGAAATGCCCGTTCAGATGCACCAGCGGACGCTTCGTCATACCCGTGCGGAGGCCCACCACATTCATGCGCGGATGCGCCGGCGTGTGATCGGGATGTCCCTCGGCGGTGAGATACTCCACCGCGAAGCCGCAGTCGTCGAGGCGGCGGCCAATGAACCGCGCGCACTCCTCGTACGCATCGCCCGGCGGATTGACCGTCGGAATGCGAATCATCTCGGCCGTGAAGTCGACCATTTCGTCGGTGGCCGCGTCGATGGCCGCGAAGACGCGATCGATCTGTTGCGCAGTAGTGGGCATGGCGGCGAACGTCGCGGCAGAAATCAGCCTTGTCAAGTGCCAAAGCGCGGCGTAACTCTCGCCTGCTGGATCATGATCTCTCTCAATCATCCTTCGCGACGAGTCCTGACGCATGTGTGAGCGACGCCACCGATGAACGTGCAACTCGTACTGCTCATCGCGTATTCCGCGGCGCAGCTGGCGTTAGGCGCGTGGATTTCGCGCCGGGTCAAAACAGCCGGTGACTTCTTCGTGGCGGGTCGCGCGCTCGGTCCCGGGCTGCTCTTCAGCACGATGCTGGCGGCGAACATCGGCGCCGGCTCCACCGTTGGCGCCACGGGCCTTGGCTATCGCGATGGCCTGGCCGCCATCTGGTGGGTGCTCTCCGCCGGCCTCGGTTCCATCGTGCTCGGCTTCTGGATCGGTCCCGCGATCCGGCGGGTGGCGGCAACGCACGATTTGCGCACGGTCGGCGACTATCTCGAATTCCGCTATGGCGTCGTGGTGCGATCGGTTATCGCCGCGCTGCTGTGGATCGGCGCCGTGTTCATTCTCGCGGGCCAGCTGATCGCCGTGTCGTGGATTCTGAACGTCGTGGCCGGGGTGCCCAAAGAGATCGGCTGCATTCTCGGTGGCCTGTTGATCACCGTGTACTTCGCGGCCGGTGGTCTGCTCACCTCCGCCTACGTGAACGTCGTGCAGCTCACCGTCAAGCTGGTGGGTTTTGCGATCGCTATTCCGTTTGCCTTGTCGGCCTCGGGTGGTTGGCAGGCCGTGCGCGCGCTCCAGCCCACGGCGGACTACTGGAATCCGTGGAGCAGCGGTGGCTCGGGGCTCGTGTATCTCGCGATGCTCGGACCGGCGTTCATTGTGTCGCCCGGGCTGCTGCAGAAGATCTACGGCGCCCGTGACGATCGCGCGGTGCGCATCGGTGTCGGGCTCAATGCGCTGGCGCTCATGCTGTATGCCGGCATCCCCGTGCTGCTGGGCATGATGGCGCGTGCGCAGTTTCCCAACCTCGCACAACCCGAGCTCGCGCTGCCCACGCTGCTGGTGTCGGGCGTGCCGCTCGCGATCGGGACCCTCGGGCTCGCGGCGGTGTTCTCCGCCGAGTTGAGCGCGGCCGACGCGGTGCTCTTCATGCTCACCACCTCGCTCTCTCAGGATTTCTACAAGCGCTTCGTCAATCGTGACGCCTCCGATGTGCAGATGTTGCGTGTGACGCGTATCACGGCGGTGTTGGCCGGTGCGCTAGGCGTGGGGGTGGCGCTCACGGCGGCGGGCGTGGTGAGTGCCCTCAGCATCTTTTACACCATCATGGGCGTGAGCCTGTTCGTGCCCATTGTGGCTGGCTTGTTCAGCCGTCGCGCCGCCACCAGTGATGCCCTCGCCGCGATCGTCGCCGGGATCGCCATCGTCGGGGGGCTCAAGTTGTGGCCCACGGCGTTGTCGATCGCCGGTGTGACGCCTGCCATGGCGGGTCTTGCCGGTTCAATGCTGGCGTTCTTTGCGGTGCAGCTCGTCCGGCGCGCCACCGCTTCACCACGTGCCTAGCCCCATGTCCAGCACTCACTTGTTCGATCTCACCGGAAAGGTCGCCGCCGTGATCGGCGGCGGCTCCGGCATCGGGAAAGCCGTCACCGTTGGCGCCGTGCGCATGGGCGCCACGGTGGTCTGTCTCGATGTCGCGCACGATGCCGCTGCCGCCGTGGCTGCGGAGGCTGGTGGCGCGACGGAGTCCGGCACGATCGACATCACCGATAGTGCCTCGGTCGAGCGTGCCTTCACCGACATCACGACGCGGCATGGTCGTCTCGATATCCTGATCTGCACGCCGGCCATCAACGTGCGCAAGAAGATCCTCGATTACTCCGATGAGGAGCTGGCCCGCGTGGTGGATGTGAACATCAAGGGCAACTTCAGTGTGCTGCGTGCCGCGGGGCGCATCATGGTCGCGCAGCGGCGCGGCAGCATCGTCCTCTTCTCCTCCATTCGCGCGCAGAGTGTCGAGCCGGGACAGTCGGTGTACGCGGCCACCAAGGCCGGCATCCTGCAGCTCGCTCGCGGGGCTGCCTCCGAATTCGGTCCGTATGGCGTGCGCGTGAATTGCATCGGCCCCGGTGTGGTGGAAACACCGCTCACGGCGCCGATCCGGGCGAATGCCGATTGGTACGAGGCGTACGCTGAGAAGTCGGCGCTGGGCCGCTGGGCGCAGCCTGAGGAGATGGTCGGGCCCACGCTGTTCCTGGCCTCCGATGCCGCCAGCTTCGTGACGGGTACCATTCTCTATGCCGACGGTGGCTGGCTGGCCCACGACGGTCGCTTCACGCCGCCGGGGATGTGACGCCGCGATGACCACGACACCACGCACTTACCGCATCGCCGTGATCGCCGGCGACGGGATCGGCACGGAAGTGATACCGGCCGGGATCGACGTGCTGCAGCGCGCCGTGCGCGATGAACCCTGCGTGCTCGAGTTCACGGAATTTCCGTGGGGCTGCGAGTACTACCAGCGTACCGGCACCATGATGAGCGCAGACGCGCTCGACCTGCTGCAGGCGTTCGACGCGATCTATCTGGGCGCCATTGGTGCGCCCGGCGTGCCCGATCACGTGTCGGTGTGGGAGCTGATTCTGCCCATCCGCCAACGGTTCGATCAGTACGTGAACCTGCGGCCGATGCGGTTGTTGAACGGGGTCCCCGGGCCGCTCGCTGGTCGCGGGCCGGCGGATATCGACATGATCTGCGTGCGGGAAAACTCGGAAGGCGAATACGCCGGGCTGGGCGGACGCCTGCATCGCGGCACGCCGCATGAAGTGGCCGAGCAGACCGGCCTCTTCACGCGCCGCGGGATCGATCGCATTGCCCGCTATGCCTTCGAGCTCGCGGCACGCCGGCCGAATCCCCGGCTGGCGAGTGCGACCAAGTCCAACGCGCTGCAGCATTCCATGGTGCTGTGGGACGAGACACTCGATGCCGTGGCGGCCGAGTTCCCCGACGTCGCCTTTCGCAAGTATCACGTGGATGCGCTCGCCGCACGCATGGTGACGCATCCGGGCACCCTCGACGTGATCGTGGCGTCGAATCTGTTCGGGGACATTCTCACCGACCTTGGGGCCGCCATCTCCGGCAGCCTTGGGGTCGCGCCCGGGGCCAACATCAACCCCGAACGTCTGCATCCCTCGATGTTCGAGCCCATTCATGGTTCCGCGCCGGATATCGCCGGTCGTGGGATCTCGAATCCGATCGGGGCCATCTGGGCGGGTGCCATGATGCTTGACCACCTCGGCCTCACGGCCGCCCACGACCGCATCGTTCGGGCCATTGAGCGTGTCGTAGGTGGTGGCGGTCCGCGCACGCCTGATCTGGGTGGCACCGCCACCACGCGAGACGTCACGGCGGCCGTG
>CANJOX010000256.1 GCA_947475795.1 Gemmatimonadota bacterium | reverse complement strand
TGCGTGTTCAGTGCCGCGCCGCCAACCCTAGATGATCTCGCACGCCCCACCCGCGCACGCCACCGTGTCGCTCAGCGTCGTCATGTCCACGCCTTCGAGCAGCATGGTGTAGTCGACCTCGCGATACGACAGCGCGTTCCAGCGGATCATGTCCGACTCGGTCGTCACTTCTTCGCGCGGGGCCTGCGCGTAGATCTTGTCGCCCGTTTCGCGCAGGAGGGAAATGCCGGCGAAGTACTCCTTGTTGTCCCAGATGAACTGCTGCACGGCATCCCACTCTTCGTCCTTCACGGTGACCGTGTTGGACACGTTGTGGTGCAGTCCCGGATTGTACTGCTCGTGCCGGCGACCGGCGCGGACCCAGTGCTCCTGCACGAGACGCACGTATTCCAGGAACTGCACGGCGCCCACGTCTTCGCGCAGAATGGCGTCGGGGGCGGCGCTCACCGGGAAGGTGATGACATCCGTGGTCTCGGGATCCCACACCGACGTTTCGGTCATGTGCGGATTGTGCAGCTTGAACCACTGGTACAGCGGCTCCGTGCGCGCGGCCTGCACGCGGCGGAAATAATGCCGCGCATGATGCGGGTGAATGCCCGATCCCGCGCCCAGCACGAGGCTGGCGGTGCCTTCCGGCTTCACGCAGGTGATGCGCGCCGCCGGCTCGATGCCGAGGTGGGCGGCGATCGCGGCGTTGGTGTCGAGGCACTCCTTCGCGCCACGCTCCAGGATGGCCGGGTCAAGCAGCAGCGACGGACGGTCGAGAATGCCGCAGATGGACACGCCGAGCAGCGACTCCCGCTCGTTGATCGCCCGCGTGGCGGCCCCGAGGTACGGGATGTCGGTGTACGCCGCCTGCAGCGTGCCGAGCAGCGCGGCGGCGCGGCAGCAAGCGAGGAACGACTCTTCGTTGTCGCAGGCGCCGGCGTTGATCGTGGTGAGGTTGCACATCTGCCAGCCCGACACGCGCGATCCGACCGGCACATCAGGCCGGCCGTACGCCGCGAGTTTGGCCTGCGCCGCTTCGTCCACGATCATGTACGGCGCGAGGCCGATTTCGACGCACGGGTTGGCGCCATACTCGGCGTCATCCACGAAATAGAAGCCCGGCTCACCGAACTCCTTCTGGAACTCGAAGAGCTTGCCGAAGTCCGACGGCTGCACGGTGTCGCGCACGAGCACGGCCGAGTTGTTCGACTTGCCGCGCTGCGGGTTGGTTTCGAACCAGTTGCCGGTCTTCGCCGAGGCCATCTCGTCGTCATCCGACGAGAAGAGGCAGATCGTGGCCGAGCGGCGGATGCCGCCGGAGAGCACGGCCACCGCGACGTGCATCAGAATGTCGTACACTTCGATGGGACGCATCGCGCGCCCCGGCACCTGGTCGAGCATGCGCTCGACGGCGGAGAGCGCCTTCTTGAGCGGCAGGTGACCCGGGGCGCGACCGCCGGAGGTCTTGAGCTGCTGACCACGCGAGCGGACGGCGCTGTAGTTGAACTCGATTTTGGTGCCGTCGAGGTACGAACGCACCAAGGCATCGAGCGCATCCGCCCACCCTTCGAGGGTGTCGGGCACCGTGTAGTGCACGACGGGCAGTTCGTTCTCGGCCGCGCGGATCGGGAAGGTGGGCAGCTGCGCCACATGCTGCTTCTGCACGCTGAAGCCCACGCCCGTGCCCGACATGAGCAGGAAGAACGATTCCTTGAACGCGTCGATCCGGTCCACATGCGTGAACGCGCAATTGAACATGCGCGCGTTGTTCGCTTCGATGGCCCGGCCGCCGAACTGCAGGGAGCGCATGGAGGGCAGGATCGCGCGACGCTGCAACGCGGACTCCGTGTCGTCCATCAGGGCGGCCAGCGTGCGGCCACCGAACCCGGCGACCGGCAGGTCCACGAGCGGGGCAAAATGCGCCCGGTGCATGTCCATCACGCGCGTGAAGGCCTCAGCGGGCGTCTCGCGACGGCCGAGATCCTCGCGGTAGCGCGAGTAGCGCGACAGGAAGATGTAATCCTGCATGCCGTTTTCGGCGTGCACGTTGAGCCGATGCTGCGCGCGCGCCGCACGATAGAGCACGTAGCGCTTGGCGATGTCCCAGTGCCCGCGCGCGGCGATCATCATTTCGACGATGTCCTGAATTTCCTCGACCGTCGGCATGTGGTCCTGCGCGCGACGCTCGACCGTGTTCACCACGAGCTGCGTGATCGCGCAGACGTCGGCGAAGTCGGTGAAGCCCAGCCCGAAGCGGTGGGCCGCGTCGTCGTGGAGCGGGTTGGGGGCATCGTCGTGCCGCGACGCGTAGAACGCGAGGGCGATGGCACGGGTGATGCGCTCCGGATCCCAGACGGACTGACGGCCGTCACGCTTGACGACCATCGTCAGCGTCGTGAGGCCATTAGAGTCGTAGCTGGCTCGGAACTCGGTGCTGCGGGGGGCGACGGAAATAGCCAAGTGTGCCTCCTACGGGTGAACCAGCGATTGCATGCACACCCCCGAGGACCAGCGCGTCCGTCACGGGCGGACACGCCCGGTGACGAGACAAGCTCCTCGCGATGGTCAGCAAGGAGCCCAGCGGAGCCAGCGCCGTTCGGATGAACGGCGCATAGCGATCCCCGGCGTGCCCTCCCTCGAGGGTGCGCGCGGACTCCGGCACTGGCAGGTCTTCTGGCTTGGGATTCGTCCTTCGGAGCGGCCTTCCCGTGCACCCGATGGGTGCCCAGTGGCGCGCTGCTCCGTCGTCCTCCCTCACAGCGGCGGGGCCGCCCCGGTGTTGCACCGGAGTTCCCTCTTAGCGCCGACCCCAGCATCGGGATCGGTGACCAGCGCCTATGTCTTGAATCAGTTGGTGAAAACAGTTGCCTGCTGACACGAACGCCAGCCGGAGACCCAAGTTCCAGCGAACCGGCCGTTCTGTCAATACTTGTTTGCTGGCACGAACGTCCAACTGGTGCTCCATGAAGCAGACGTTACCTATGCGTCGGCAGACCGGCGCTACGCTGGCTCGAAGGTGCCGCGGCGGACCGTCTTGCCGTCCCGCCGATGCCAGACGCCGCGGGCCAGCACATCCCGCACCTGGTGGTCCGCCTCGAGCACGACCAGATCGGCGTCACCCCCCACACGCAGGGTGCCCTTGCCGCCTAGACGGAGGAGCGCCGCCGGATTGCTCGTGAACGCCGGCAGGATCCGCGCGAGGTCGTGCCCGCGCGCCACCAGCGCCCGCACTGTCTCGAGGAGGCTGCCGGCGTGGCCGACCCCCATCTGCACCACCCGCCCATCGGCATCGAACACCGGCAGGCACCCGCCGCCGTCGCTGCTCACGGTGACCTGCGTGGCCGGCGCCCCACTGGCCCAGAAGCGCTCCAGCGCGTCGGCGGCGCTCCACGCGTCCTCGTCGGGCGAGACGTCGAACGCCGTGATGTCCACGACGCATCCGCGCCGGCTCAGCTCGATTGCCTCAGTAAACAGCGCCCGCCGGCGATTGACGTGCGTGGGGTTGAACACGCGCGCCGGCAGCTCGCTCGTGGCCAGCGCCTGCCGCACCAGGTCGAGCCCGCGCGCCCCGTCGCCGAGGTGCAGGTGCACGATCCCGGCTTTCCCGGTCATCAGCCCCCCCACGTGCGCATCCGCCGCAACCGTGAGCAGCTGCTCGAGTGTCGGCTGGCTTGAGCGGTGATCGCTCAACGCCAGCTCGCCGACGCCGATCACCCGGTCAAGGTGCACAATGTCGCCGCGTACGCTGCCCGTCAGCGTGACCGGGGGGAGGTGGTACCCGCCCGTATGACACCACGCCGAGAGCCCCTCGGCCACCAGGGCGCGGGCGGTGACGACGAGTTCGGCCGTGGACCGGGTCACGTCGTCGGTGCCCAGCACCCCGATGGCTGTGGTCACCCCGGCGCTGGTGTACTGCGACAGGGACGGTGCCGGCACGCGCGACTGCGGGCCGGCCTCGCCGCCGCCGCCGGTGAGATGCGCGTGGCCGTCTACCAGTCCGGGAATCACCACCCGTCCTTCCAGATCGAGCTCGCGTACCCCCAGCGACGAGGGGAGCGCGCCCATGGACGCCCCCATCCACAGGATCTGCTCACCGCCGATCAGCAGATCCTGTAATCCCAGCGCGGCGGGGGCGAACACGGTGGCATGGCGCAGCAGCAGCATGCGGGAACGTTACCCGTCGGCCACGGCCAGCGTTAGCTTCACCAGAGGCGCTTTGCCCGTACGGCTCACGATCAATCCCGATACATGCGCGGCTGGATCATTCCGATCGGTGGCAAGCTGCTCACCCCGTCCATTCTCGATCGCTTCGTGGCGCTGAGCGGTGGCGCGGCGGCACGCATTGCGATCATTCCGACGGCCTCGTCGGAGCCGGACATGGGCACGTTCTACGAGCGCGTGTTCGAGCGGCATGGTGTCGCCCGCGCCAAAGCGCTGAACTTCGCGCGGCGCAGCGATTGTGACGATGGCGACTGGCTGGAATGGCTTGGGACGGCGACGGGAGTGTTCCTCACCGGCGGTAATCAGCTCAAGCTATCCACCACGTTGGGCGGCACCCCAGTCGGGCATCTGCTGCGGGAACGGCATGCGGCCGGGATGCACATCGCCGGCACAAGCGCCGGGGCCGCGTATCTCAGCGAACACATGATCGCCTATGGTGCCGAGGGGAGTTCGCCGCGCGCCGGCATGGTCACACTGTGCGCCGGTCTCGGCCTCACCAACCGCGTGATCATCGATCAGCACTTCCGGCAGCGCGACCGGCTGGGGCGCCTGCTCACGGCGCTGGCCTACAATCCGTTCGCCTTCGGGCTCGGGGTTGATGAAGACACGGCCGCCTTTCTCTCGCCTGACGAGCGCATCGACGTCATGGGGGCGGGGTCGATCACCATCATCGATCCCACCAATGTGTCCTTCTCGTCGATCGCCGAGGCCGAGCCCGGCGAGGCGGTGACGCTGCTGGGCGCCACCCTGCACGTGCTGGCGGCCGGCGCGAGCTTTCATCTCCGCACCCGGCAGGCCGTCGCCACTGCGTCGGCTACCTCCCCGCACGACGCGCTCAATGCCGCGCTGGGCGACTCCCTCGTCACGGCTGAGTAGCCCACCATGAAAATCCTCGAACGCTCCACCTACGTGGGGCCGAGCCACTACGCGCACTTCCCTGTGATCCGGCTCGTCCTCGACCTGGGCGCGCTCGAGGCATGGCCCACGATGCGACTGGGCGATGCCTTCATTCAATCGCTGCTGGAAGCGCTCCC
>CANJOX010000255.1 GCA_947475795.1 Gemmatimonadota bacterium | reverse complement strand
GGCTGCCGAGAGGCCGAGGGCGGTAGCGACGGCGGCGAGGGCCGTTGTGCGCCGGATGGGGGAGGCCATGGGTGTGGACGGGTGGGGACTGGTGGGAGCGGGGATGCCGCACAATGCAGCCCACGACGGGGGAACGCGAGAGTCGCGGGGGCTCGGGCAGCAGTCTGCTGCCCAATTCCCGTGGCACGAAATGCGCCGACGGCAACTGGCGCGGCCTTTACAGTTTCGGTATATTTTCGGTAGCAATCGAGATTGTCGATGTTGCCCGATCCCGTCTGTCGGCGACTGCGACCGACGACCATGCGCGCACGGTACGATCCAAACGACAAGAGCCCCACCAGTCAGCGACTGGAGGGGCTCCGTACCTCGACAACACCTCTCGCAGCCCGCAGGCTCCTGCGCGATTGGCACCGTGACCGAGGAATAACGAAGGAACGTTACAGGCGTCGGCGTTGGCCTGCAAGCCCGTCATCACCGCAGGGAGCACCATTCCCACAATTGACGTATTCCCCGAGCTCGCGTGAACGTCCACTCGAGGGTACCCCTCCTCGAGCTTTGCCGAAATCCCAGTGATACCAATCCCGTCTACCGCGTCTACGCCGCAGGCGCTCATCAGTATTGCCGGCCTGGAGCGTGCGCTCTCTGCCGAGCGCCTGCAGGCATACCGACTACCGGCTGATCGCGACGTCACACACGGCTTGGCACGCTATATCTGGAACTTGGCACTGGCCGATGCCGTAGCGCCGCTGCTCCACGCGTTTGAGGTGACCCTTCGAAACGAGGTGGTGCGGACTGCGGGGAAGATCGTCCCCGCGCGAATCGCGGCCGCAAACGCGGCAGCGCGGGCCAACGCCCCGGCATTTTTGTCGGGCACATTCCCGTCATGGCTCGATGTGGAGCCCACGATGCTGCTGGCGAACGAGAAGCGAAAACTCGACCGCGCCAAGAGTGAGCTCGGCAACGATCGTCGTACGCACACCGAAGGGCACTTGATTGCAAAGCTCGACCTGGGATTTTGGGTGGCACTGTGTCGCCATGCCTACGCGGACACGCGCGCGGAAGGACCGCGCCTGTGGCCCGTCGGGCTCAAACAGGCGTTCCGATATCGCCCAGCCGAAATAACGACCGCGTCGGCGATCTTCCACCAATTCGACCTGATCCGCGAGTTTCGCAATCGGGTCGCACACCATGACCCAATCTGGGATCGCGACTACCTCGGTAAACACGAGCACATCCTGGTAAGTCTTGCCTGGATGGCCCCGAAGCTCGCAGACGCACTCCGTACGATCTCGCGTTCGCCTGCGGTATTCGCGGCGGGTCCAGGCGCTTATCGACCGTTAGCAGAGGACATACTCGGGACGGGAGCGGGGAGCAGCTCAGATCCCGTCACGCGCGTGGTGAGGGCGCTTCGTTCTGTACCTGAGGATCAGAGACCCGACGCCGCGACCGCCATGATCGAGGCGCTCGTCCGGTTGGAGCCGTAGCGTTCCGGTGCACGGCTCCATTCGTCGCGCGCTACGATGACGATACGGTGAGCGAGGACGGCAGGCGCAAGCGACGGTCCTGCTCATTGTCATCCTCCTCGAAGGCATGACATTGCGTCATCAGCGCGATGGCCGTGTGCAGATCCTCGTAACGGATCTCGCTGGTGAACCGCTGGGCATAGGCGAGCACCTTCAGCAAGGGCGCCGGTTCGCCTTGGCGCGTAAGCGCGCGGAGCGCGCCGATGTAGTCCTCACGAAAGACGGTGGGGATCACAATGCGACAGCATCCTGCGGCCACCAACTCAGCATTCATGAACGCGCGGGCGCACCGGCCGTTGCCATCCGCAAACGGGTGCACCTCGGTGATCATGAACATCAGCGCGAGAGCCCGGGCAAAGGGGTCGGCGAGCGCGTGCACGTAGGGATAGCATTCGTGGAGCGTTCCCAGCACCAAGGTCGGGTCGACGAACGTCGTGTTGCCCGCCTTGTTGACCTGCTCCTTGATCTTGCCTGGTCGCTTCGCTGGCCGGCCGCGCATGACGGCGGCGTTTGCCTGCTTGAGGCGCGCAATGAACGCGTCGGCGGTCGTCCACCGCCGTGAGCCGGCCCGCATGAACGTTGGGTCACGCACGAGTTCGTACGTCGCGTGGATATCGTGCGCGTCGGCGGGCCGCCCGGGTACTTCTTTGCCCTCGAAAATCATCGCGCGCGCCTCGTCGACCTCGAACGTCGTGCCCTCGATGTCGTTCGAGAAGTACGCGTCAACGAAGGCCAAGTGATCGGCGGCACGCCCGGCCGAGGCCGGGTCAGGGATCTCGGGAAACGTGCGCCTGCTCAGCGTCGCGTGCAGCGCCCGAATTTGGTCGACCCGGTGTTGGTCGTACGGGCGTCCAGCGAGGCGTGCACGGGCGGTCGGTGCCGTGAACGTGTGATTGGTGCGCGTGCCAAGCAGGGCACCGATCAGGCCGTCCAGGAGCGCCCACTCGGCGGCAGCGTTCAGAGTCGCTGGGGTGGCGGTCGCGTGCGTGAGGTCGCGCATCTGATCGCGCAGCCGATTCAACTCATCCTCCCCGCCAAGCTGGAGGTGGCGCTCGAGCCACGCCTCGAGTTCGTCGCGCCGATAGCCGCGCGCCGTGCCGCGGCGCGCACGTGAGGGGCGAGCCGCCTCGAGAAGCGCACGCGCCGTGGACGCCCAGTAGACGTTCCCCGGATAGGGCATGTCGCCCTCCGTCGGACCCGCACCGGCGACGACGCGGAGCCGGTGACCTGGCAGGTCGATATCATCGGCACCGGCCGCCGTGAGAAAGATCGCCCCGTCCGCTTTGGCGGGTCCGCCGTCCAGCACCGTCCGAAAGCCGATCACGGCCTGCGGGAAGTACAAGCCGGCAATCCGCGACCAGTGCTGACGCACCACATCGGCGGCGTCCCGGTCGACCAGCGTGGTGTAGAGCCGCGGCCCAATTTTGCGGATCTCCCCGCGATCGAGCGCGCGTGTCACGCGCTTCGTCGTGGAGAGGTCCGAGAGAAACACCTCCGGAAATGGCGCAGGGATTTTTGGCGACATAACGGCCAATTGGGGGTTCAAAACGGGCGTTTATAGTAGTTACAATGTATTATACGGGCGTTTTAGGCATTTAGCAAATCTCGACACGTCGCGCTCAACCCAGGCGTCGACGATGCGTTTCTGCGGCGTGGCCACTCTGTGTTGGCGTGCAAATCCCGCCGCTCATCCGCCGCTCATCCGCTCAATCCGACGGGCGATGCGCGTCAGCAACCGAACGAGGGCACGCGGTCTCGGCGGCACCAGTCGCGTCCACGTGGTGAACCGAGCGGTGATGTGCTGCAACGTGGCGCCACGCTCCAACGCACCGAGCGCCTCTTCCCATCGCTCTGCCTGAACGGCGCGCATCATCGTGAAGGGATCGGCCACGTACGGGGGGAGCGGGGATCCCGCACAATGCAGCCGGCGACGGGGGAACGCGAGTAGCGGGGGGCTCGGGCAACTGCCTGCTGCCCCATTGCCGTGGCACGAAATGCGCCGACAGCAACTGGTGCGGCCTTAAAAGGTTCGGTATATTTTCGGTACATATCGACATCGCCGATGTTGGTCGGCGAGTGCAGCGGCCAACGAAGTGGCCTCGTGCAGCGGGTACGCGTATCACGCGGATCGGGACGAGGGCCGCTATACTCCCTTCCAATAAGCGCCCGTATTTACGGGCCTATATTAGCCCGTTAATTGCGTCTTTAATAGGCCCGCGAAGATGAAGACACCTGCTCGGATGAACTCGATGATCGCGGTGAATCGCTTCGCAGGCGGCGGCGTGGCCGTCCTTGGCGAAGACTTCACAGATCGCGACCTCGAGCGCGAAGAGATCGCGCGCAGTCTGAATACGCCACGTGGGCACATGGTCGTGACCGGGCTACGCCGCATGGGAAAGACATCGGTGCTTATCGCGGTGCGCGACGCACTCGTCGCGGCCGGGACTCCCGTGGTGTACGTCGACCTGTGGACCGCGTCCACCATTGAGGACATGGTCACGAGGCTGGCGGCGGCGGCCGCCGCCGTGCTCGGACGAACGTGGACCGATTTCCTCGTTGAGACAGGGAAGCGCCTTCAGCTGAGCTTTGAAGTCTCGGAGGCGGCGGGCGGCACGCTCGTGCCGGTCCCTAAGGTGTCCTTTCGCGACGCCCCAATGGCCGCTCAGCGGCAACGGCTCGTCGACGCGCTCGATATGCTCGAGGAACTGGCGAAGCGCCACAAGACTCACCTCGGGGTGATTCTGGACGAATTTCAGGAGATCGAGCGGCTGGGGGGCGACCAGCCTGCACAGGCCGCGAGTTCCGCGCAATCTCGCGCAAATGGGCAGACGGGGCGCGCCGGCGCGAAGGTGAGCGCCATGCGTCAAGTCCGAGCGGCGATCCAGCTTCATCGCCACGTGACCTACGTCTTTGCAGGATCAGACCGGCGCTTGATCGACCGCCTGCATGCGGAGGACGGTGGAGCGCTGCACAATCTTGGTCGCCGGTATGATATCGGCCCGATCCCCACGCAGCACTTCGCCGAATGGATTGTTGAACAATTCGCCGCCATGGGAATTGCCGCTTCGGACGCCGGTACCGCGATCATCACCCTCGCCGGGCCACGCACTCGCGATGTCCGGACGCTGGCAGAAACGGTTGCCGAACTCGCACGGCCTACCGGCGCCGTGAACGAGGTCCTGATCGCCAAGGCCATGCACGCGGTCGTCCGTCAACGAAAGACAACGTACGAGGCCGACTGGAAGCAACTCACGACAGTGCAGCAGAACATTCTTCGTGCAGTCGCAGCCGAGGGCACCGGATTGGCCCGCAAGGAAATTCGACGGAAGTACGGATTGCCGGAGGCCAGCAGCATCACAAAGGCGCTCGACGCACTGACGGATCGTGCCATCGTTCTTCGCGACGACCGTGTGGTGGCCTTTGATGACCCCTTTTACCGCGCCTGGGTGCTGACCGCGCTTTTGCCGGACGTCGGCCTGCACTTGCCGATCACACACGTTCCACAGCCGTAATCATTCACGGTCGTCACGGTATTCGCCGTTTCGGCGTGGGACTCGTTGTGGATCCACCCCTCCTCCACGGCGGCCTGGGACGGCATGGCATGGCGCGAAGAGCAGGCGGAACGCTTGGCGTGGGACGGCACGGCCGCGGACGGTGTGACGGATGCGTCATGGTGGCGCCGCGCACGTCGCGCCCTCACGCGGCGAGGTGTGGATGGTCGACCTC
>CANJOX010000254.1 GCA_947475795.1 Gemmatimonadota bacterium | reverse complement strand
GTCGCCGCCGCCATGCGCGCCAACGGGTACGACCTGCGCGACTACGTGGAGCGCAATTGGGCCACCATTGGCCCGCGCCTGGTGGGCAAGCTGCACGTGGCCGTGGGCGACATGGACAACTACTTCCTTAACCTCGGCGTCTACCGCTTCGAGACGTTTCTCGAGAGCACCAAGGAGCCGGGCAAGGGACCGTACTACGCCGGCCGGTTCGACTACGGGCGTCCGCTCAAACCGCATGGCTGGCAGCCGTGGAGTAATCAGGAGCTGCTGCGCCTCATGGAGGAGCAGGTCAAGCGGTACACGCCGCGGCCCTAGCCCCCCGCCCCCTACAGCTGCCCGGTACTCCCCCAGGTCGCCAGCTGCGCCACGTATGCGGGGTCATCATACCGCGTGGGCAGAAACGCCCGCTCGTAGTCCGGCCGCACCGCACCGACAATCTGCGCCGCCAGTAACTCGGCGCACGCCGGTGCGGCCATCAGACCGAACCCCGAGAACGCGGCGCACACATACGCACCGCGCGCGCCGCTGGGCCCCACCAGCGGCCGGTTTTCAGCTGTCTTGGTGTAGTACCCACCGTCCACATACGCGTGCGGCAGACGCTCGACATACGCCGCGAGTCCGGGCGCCAGTGACGTCATCCCACGCAGCACCAGCTCGGGATAGAGCGCATCGTCGGGCATCGGAAACTCTGGCGCACTGAACCGGTGCGCGCTGTGATAATCCCACAGCATCAGCACCGTGCGACTCGCCCCGTAGCCTTCCGGTCGCAGATGAATCCCCGCCGGCATCGGCTCGGTGAGCCAGCGTGTGGCGTCGTCAGCGGCGAGTTCGGCGCGTTCCTCGTCGCTCCACTCCAACGACTGCGCGTCGTCGAGAATCACCAGCCCGGTGTCGCGATCGATCACACCGGCGGTATCCTCGATCGCAATCTTGTAGTGCGCCTCCGAGAAGAGCGGCAGATCGGCCCCCGCCAGCGCACCGACCTGCGCCGCATACGGGCCCGCCGCGTTCACGAACACCGGCGTGGCGATGCGCATCATGGTGCCGTCGGTGCACGCCACCTCCACCGCCTCCACGCTGCCCGATTCCTGCCGCACGCGCTCCACGCGTCCACTCACCAGCTGCACGCCGGCCGCGCGTGCTTGGTCCAGCAGATACATGCCCAGCTGCTGGCCGCTGAACCATCCACACCGACGCGCGTGCAGCACCGCCACGATGTCGTGGTGCAACCATGGGAAGTGCTCGCGGATCGCCTCGCGGTCGAGAAACAAGTCCGCTCCCTCGGGAACCCCGCGGAACCCGCGATGCGGACTGCGCTGATAGGCCGCAGCGTCGGCCGCGGAGCGATACGTGCGCACCGCGCCGGCCCCCTGCGCACGCGCCCGCTCGGCATCCGCCACGAACCGCGCCGCCGTGTCCACATCGCGCGTAGCGTACAGGTACCCACGCCGGTTCAGGCCGAAGCGATCGTCGCTCGCCTCCGACCACTGCTCCAGCAGATCGATGCTGCGGTTGATCAGCCGCACCATCGCATCGTCGGGACCCGGCCACCAGTTGCGATACGCTTCGGTGCTCTTGTCACTCGTGAGCGTGAGCGGCGGGCGCTCGTCCACCAGCACCACACGGCGCACGCCGTGCGTGACCGCCAGCGCGTGCGCCGTCGCGATGCCCGCAATGCCGGCGCCGCAGATCACCACATCGGCGTGCGTCACGTCGGCGTTCGTCACATCAGCCGGCGTCACGCGATCACCGCCTGCTTCGCGCTGCCGCGTGCCGCCCAGAGGGCGCGCTCCACCATCACCGGGGTAAACGCGCGGCCGAACAGCGCCGATAACTGCGCCGAGCGCTCACGCAGGGCCGTCGCGTACTTGGCGTAGTAGCCGTTCGTCCACGCCACCGGCCCGAGCATCGGCACCTGTGCCGCCACGTCTTCATCAAAGAACGGGTAGACCGCCGGCGCCATAACGGCCAGCAACGCCGAGGCCGTGGCGGCACCGACACCCTTGAGCGCCACGAGCGCGGTGACCGGCTTCGTGGGGTGCGGGATCTGCTCGGCGGCCGACCGACTCGCGTTCACCACCTCGTCCGGTGTGTTGTTCCGCACCAGCACGAGATTGGGGGCGCGCCAGACACCACGCGCCATCTTCCACTCGGTGATGCGCACCATTTCCTCATGCACCACATAGCCCGGGGCGCGCGACGCGAGCAGCGACGGCAACTCGGTGCGGTACCACGCATCGTGCTCCACGAGCCGGCCCGATGGCACGGCGGCGATGGCCGCGTCGTAGCCCGCCAGCGCGCCGGACCACCGGTCGTCGCGGTCGGACGCCCACAGCGATTCCGCACACTCGTTCACGGGCGGCGTCCAACACGCAACATGAGCGTGGATCCGGCGGTCACACCGAGCGCCGCGAGCGCGGGCGCGATCAGCTGAATCCACACCGGAGTCTGCGCCTGCATCATCGCGTCCATGTTGGTGAGTGCCCCGATGCGTGGTCCGGCGTCGGGCACCGTGCCCAGCACCGCCGGCAGCGCCATGACGACGCCGAGGCCCATCGTCATCGCCGCCAGCAGGAAGGGCACCTTTCGATCGCGCGACAGCTTGGACACGACAACGCCCGCCACGAGTCCGGCGTCGAACTGGAAGAAGCAGAACACCGCGATCCACAGCGGCGTGACAGCGTAGCTGCCGGGAAGAAACGTGCGCTCGCTACCCAACCCGAAGTACATCGCGGTGAGGGTGGTGAAGAGGACCACAAACATCACGAGGTAACCGGCGAGCGCCATGCCGAACGCCTTCATTTCTTCTCCACGTCCAACTTGAGCGAGGCCAGTCCGTCTTCGAAGTCCTTGCCGATCATCGTGTCCAGATTCATGAAGAGCCCGACGACCTTGGACAGATACGAATTCGCACCACGCATGGACCACATGACACGCGTGCCACCGTCGGTGGGCTCGAGATTGAACTCGATCACGTTGTGTCCCTCGATCGGTTTCAGCAGATCGAGCTGGATCGTGATCTTCGACGGCGGCATCAGCTCGCGCACGGTCATCGTGCCCTCGCCGGCCTGACTGTTGCCGCTCCAGTAGTAGCTCGCACCGGCAGCGCCGGAGGTGCCATTGAACACCTTCTTCATCTGCGGATCGAGCTTCTCGTACGGGGACCAGCGGCTCCACTGATGCAGGTCGGCAATCGTGGGAAAGATTGCCTCCGGTGGCGCCGCGACGGTCACGGCGCGCTCCACCAGAAACGAGTCCGGCTGGCGCGACGCCATGAGCAGCAGCGCGGCCAGCAGCACGGCGAGGATGATGCCAACGGTTTTCAGCACGCGTGTCTCAGCCGTCAGAAGTGGGAGCGAAACGGATGGGCACGGGAGGACAACGCCCGCGGTCGACCCGCGTTGGGTATTCTGCCGAACGGGCGTGGGAGGCGCTACCCGTGTCGTCAGTCGCGCGGCAACCCGATGGGCACCACCGAGACGGTGCGCCACGCGGCGCCGACCGGCCGTGCCAACGTGATGCGCCATGCCGAGTGGCAGTGTTCGCCGCAGGTGCGCCCCACCACCAGGAGCGCGCGCGCGCTCCCGTCGGCCGCCGCGGGGAGCCAGATGGGCCGGGTCAGTGCCACCAGGCCACTGCTCCCCGGGAACCTTCGAAACCACGCCTCCCACCCATCGGGATGCCGCTGGAAGTGCGACTCCAGCGACGCGAGCGTCTCGAGATGCACCGGCATCGGCAGCGCCAGCGCGGCGGTGTCGGGCGCCGCGGCCACCTGCGGCACCCCGGCGGCACGCAGCAGCCCCAGCGTGGGGGACTCGTGCACCGGGTCGCTCCAGAACACCATTCGCTGCGCGTGTTCACGGGTGGCGAACAGCGTGAGCAACGCCGCCCGTTGCACCGCCGCGTCATGGTCCGTCGGCTCAGGCGCGCGCGCGCGATCACGCGCCCCGCACGCACGCCCGCCCAGCACGCTGGCCGCCAGCAGCAGCGCGCCGAGCACACGCACGGTCACGGCCTATTCGTCTTCGTTGGCCGCCGCCGCGACATCCTCGACGAGCGACGGCAGCTTGCCGATCGTGTTCCAGTTGCGGGCCGTCACGCGATCGCCCAGCTGGTCAGCCACGGCCGCCACGAGGTCGCTGTGCGCCGCGCCGTCGGGGGCGTACTGATACGCCGCGCGCGCGCCGAGGTGGAGGCGCTCGTCGCCCCACGTCTGCTCCAGCAGCGGCAGCAGCGCCGCGCGGTCGTAGGGATCGCGCCACACCGACACGAACAGGCGGCTGGGGTCGATGTCCTCGTCGTCGAACGGGTTGTCGTCGATGATCTGATCGAGCTCCACCGCCGTGACCACGACCACGCGCGCGGACACTTTCAACGACTGCTGGATCCCCTGCTCGAGTGCGACGGCCGCGTCCCCGGCCGGGGTGCCATGCGCCGCGTACACCAGATTGCCGCTGGTGAGCAGGGTACGGGGCGTGCCGAAGCCCAGCCGCCGCGCGAGTTCGCGCAACTCCAGCATCTTCACCTGCTTGGCGCCCCCCACATTCACGCCGCGCAGCAGCGCGATGTGGACATCATCTCGGTCCCGGGAAATTCGTGTCATGGCGGAGTATACCCCACCCGTCCGGCCAACGGCACGCGGGTGGCCGCACGCGGGTGGCCGCCAGCGGGCGGCCGCCACGCGGTTGCAGCGGCTCGGGGATGGAGGCAAGTCACGACATGGTAACGAGGTACGCGATGCGCCCGCAGAAATATTTCGCTGGTGGTGTTTGCGTTTTCGGGGCCGACCCTGTACATTCACGGAAGCGATGCATGCGCCTCGGCGTATGGACATGTTCCGACAGAAACGGGCCTGCCAAATCGAGCGGGTCCGTTTTTTGTTCGCACCGTAGCCACCGAGTGGTGGCGACCGTCGTGAGGTAGATCACGAGTACCAGGTGGTTGGTTCCGTTCTGCATCGGCTCGTCTGTCCGCGTGCTCCGACTGACACCAGCACCATATCAGAAACAGGAGTATCGCGATGCGTACGACCGGCACCGTCAAGTGGTTCAACGACGCCAAGGGCTTCGGCTTCATCACCCCCGCGAACGGACAGAAGGATTGCTTCGTTCACCATTCCGCCATTCAGGGCGGCGGCTTCAAGTCGCTGACCGAAGGCGAGACCGTTGAGTTCGACATCGTGCAGGGCCAGAAGGGTCCGGCCGCTGAGAACGTCACGCGGATGGGTCGCTGATTCGGGCAGTTTGCCCT
>CANJOX010000253.1 GCA_947475795.1 Gemmatimonadota bacterium | reverse complement strand
TGCTCGGCGAACGTCGGCTGCTGGTAGCGCTGCAGGATGAACCCGCCGGCACCGACCCCGAAAATCGCCACCTCGCTGTCGAGCAGCAGCTCGAAGCCGAGTGCGAGGTAGAAGCGCTTGGACTGCTCGAAATCCGTGGCGGGGAGGAATGGGCGGGCCAGTTCGGCCCCAGCGGTACGCGGCGGGCGCATGAGGAGGGGAGGAAGAGGGGAGTCAAACCACGCGCATCAATTAAACAGGGTTTTGACGCCATTTTGATGGTGGACGGGTACGCTTCACAAACCAAAGACCACCCGTCCGCCTTCCCGGATACTGACTTCCCGCATGCTGTTGCGCACCCTCGGTACGTTCGATGTCGTCGAGCGCGCCGGTCCCGACCCGGGTGATCGTCTCCTCGGGCCACGGAAGCCGCTGGCGTTGCTGCTGTATCTGGCGTTACGCCCCGGACAGCGCGCCACGCGCGACCATCTGATCGATCTCCTCTGGGGCAAGGCAGACCCCGAGCGGGCGCGCGCCACCCTGCGGCAGACCGTGTGGGCGCTGCGGCAGCGGCTGGGCGCCGAGGCCATGTCGATGGCCGACGGCGTCGTCGGACTCCACGCCGACCTCGCCATCGACTGCGTGCAGTTCGAGCGCGCGGTCGCCGATGGACGGCACGCCGACGCGCTCGCGCTGTATCGGGGGGACTTCATCCCGGACTTCGCCGTCGCCGGCGGCGGCGAGTTCGATCGCTGGGCGGACGGCGAGCGGCAGCGCCTGCGGCTGAAGTGGATCACCGCCATGGACGCCAGCGTCCGTGGGCACCTCGCCGGCGGTCGCACGGTGCAGGCGATCGGCGAGGCGCGCCGGCTTCGCGATGCCGACCCCGGGCGCGCTGTCCACTGGCGGTTGCTCATCGATGCGCTGCTCCTGCACGGCGACCGGGTGGACGCGCGCGCCGAAGCGGACGCCTTGCGGATACGCCTGGCCCGCGAGGGCGGGATGGAGCGCGCGCCTGATCCGGCCTTCGACGCCCTGCTGCAACGCCTCGAGGCGCGGGCCAGCGGCACCACGACACCGGCGGTGTCATCGCCGGCGATCTCCCCCGACCCGATCACCAACGGCGCCGCGCCGACCCAGGGGCCGCTCGCCGGTGCGCTGGTGGGGCGCGAGGAGATCCTGCGCAGCGTCCTGGACGCGTGGCGACTGGCTCAGCGTGGCCACGGACGCGTCATGCTGGTGCGCGGCGTCGCGGGATTGGGGAAGACGCGACTGCTCGACCACGCGCGCGACCTGCTGGTGTCCAACGCCGCCGGACTCGTGTCCGTGCGGGCACGCTCCGGCGACCGCGACATCGCGTACGCGTTCGTGGCCGCGCTGGCGGAGCGGTTGGCCGAGTTCCCGGGAGCGCTTGGCGTGTCGCCGGCCAGCGCCGCCGCGCTCGTGGAAATCGCCCCGGTGCTCTCCAACACCTTCCGGGGCGCCGCCACGCTGGAGCGCTCCGGGGCGGATGCGTTGCGCGTGCGCTCGCTCGCGCTGCACGAGTTAGTGCGCGTCGTGGCCGACGAAACACCGCTCGCCATCGTAGTGGACGACCTGCACTGGGTGGACGAAGCGTCCCGCACCGTGCTCGCGAGCCTCGTCGAGCGGCTGACCGAGTCGCCGGTGCTGCTGTTGCTCGCCTCGCGTCCGTTGCGCCGGCTGGAGTTCAGCATCGCGCACGGCAGCGTGGTGGAGTTACCGCATCTCGACGGCGCCGATCTGGTGCGATGGCTGGAGAGCATCGCCGCGTTGCCGACCGATTGCGAATCCAGCTGGGGGCGGGCGCTCTTCCGCGCCTCCGGGGGCGTGCCACTGCTCGCCACCGTGTCGCTCGCGCTCAGCATGCAGCGCGGTCTGCTGTCCATCACCCACGGCACATGGCAGGCGCACGACGACGCCGCGCTGCTCCGCCTGTGGCATCAGGGTCGCGTGCTCGACGACCTGCTGCGGGCGCTCCCCGACGACGGCATGGCCGTCCTGCTGGCGGCGGCCCTCGCCGGTACACCGTTACCGCAGGCGCTGCTCGAGCGCATGGTGGTGCACGGCTCCGTAGACGGGAGCGGACGCGACGTGTGCGACGACCTCGAACGCCGCGGCGTGCTCGTGCACGGCGGCGGCGATCTCTGGGAGGTGGCCCACGACCGGATCGCGGAGACGGTGTTGTCATCGGCGTCCCCGGAGCTGCGCCGCGACGTGGCCCGCCGTCTGGGGCACGCCCTGCTGCTCGGCGCGGCCCCCGAGCCGCGCATGCTGCGGCTGGCCGGACGCCTGCTCTCCTCGGCCGGCGACCGCGCGGCACGGCAGGCCTTCCGCCGCTGGTTGGTGGTCGAGGGACGGCGAGGGTGGTGGCGTGATCCGGTCGCAGCGGCCGAGGCGTTTCTCGGACGCGACGCCACCGAGACGACGATCGAATCCGTCCGCGCGCTCGCGGTCGAGGTGAGACCCTTCGAACCGTGGTGGCGTGGGACCACGTGGGTGCGTCCGCTCGCGCGCCTCGCGGGCGCGGCCGTGGTGTTGGTGGGCGCGGCCGCATTTGCGCTGCGCACGCCCGCCGCCCGCACGCTGGCGCTGCGGGAACCCGCGCACTCGGCGGGATTTCTGTGGCCACCCGATGACACGGAGCGGGGGGTGCCGGCGCCGATTGCCGTGCCGCTCGACGCTGAGCTCCTCGACCAGCGCGGCGCGCGCACCTCGCGTGGCCCCGCCACGGCCACGGTGTCGCTGGTGGTGCAGAAGGGGGTGCTCGCCCTGCGCGGGACACGTACCCGACCGGTATCCGCCGGCTCGGTGCGGTTCACCGATCTCGCACTCGATGGCTCGGGGGCCTTCCAGCTGGAAGTCCGCGCCGGCACGCTGCCGCCGGTGCGCACGCGGGTGCTCTACGCCATTCACGACGCCGTGAATCCCGTGGTCCTGCACGCCATCCACTTGCAGAGTGGGACGCTGAACGCGCAGGCCGTGGACCGCGCGCACCGCACCGTGCGCGTGTCACCCGGGGCCGTGATCGATGGCGCGCTGGTGTTGCGGACCATCACCGCCTTTCGAGCCTCGGCCGTGCTGCTGGGTGCCGTGGCGCAGTGGGGTGACCGCACCAGCAACTGGCTGGCCCTCGATACGCCCCCCTCGCACGGCGATCAGGTCGGCACCGTGCCATTCCGCGACGCGGTGACGGGACGCCGGTTCGTGGCACCCACGCGTCCCGGCCGGTACCGGATTCTGATCGTGGCCGCCCCTGAGACCGAGATGAAGTACATCGCGAGCCGCACCAACTGGACGCTGGCCGATCCCGTGTGGAACAATGGCGACGATCTGGCCGACCTCGGCCCCGCGCAGTGGGCGCAGCTGGATACGCAGGGGTGGCTCGCGTGGCCGCGCGTAATCGCGGTCGCACCATCGGAGCGCACGCGCTATCCCGGGCAACGCGCGCGGCGCGAGGAGCGCACCACGATTCTCGGCACCACGATCGAGATCGAGGTCACGGCCGGGGAGTGAACGGCGTGCCGGATGACCGGGGTTACACCGATTGTCCCGCCTGAGTCGCCGTTCACCCCCACGTTAGCCGACGCTCACAGCTTTTTCACACCCACCGTGCACGTTCGAGGCTCACACTGTTGCCAGTTCACGCCCTCACGTCACGCTCATGCCCCGCTCGTTCCTCGCTGTTGCCGGCGGCAGACTGCTGCTCGCTACGCTCCTCACCGCCACCGCCTGCGCCGACCCCGCCACCGTACCGGACTTCGAGCCGGTATTGGCCAAAGGTAAGCCGGTTCCGGCCACCCCGACCCGACTCGAAGTCACGCCCCGGACGCACGTACTCCGGGTGGGATGGACCCAGCAGGCCACCGCCACGGCGTACGACCAGAACGGCGTACCCGTGAGCGGCATATCGGTGAAGTGGCGCAGCACCAATCCTGCGGTGGCCACGGTATCCAAGACTGGTCTGGTCACCCTGCTCTCCGCCTCGGGGGCGGCCACCATCGTGGCTGAAACGGGTGGCGTCCTGCCGCTGGCGGGCACCGCCCTGGTGCGCGGCGCGCGCGAGGGGGTGACCATCGCGGCGGGAGGGTCCGGATACTCGTGGGGGCACACCTGCGCGCTGGGCAGCGTCACCGGTGTCGCCTCCTGCTGGGGGTCAAATGATTACTCGGCGCTCGGACTCGGCGCCGTCGGCGACGTGCCGGCGTACTCGGCCGCACCCGCGCGGACGGTGGGCAACGTACCCTTGGTCAGCATCACGTCGGGTGGCATTTTCCATTGCGGCTTAAACGCCGCCGGACGGGCCTTCTGCTGGGGGGAAAACGCCGGTGGTCAGGGTGGCACCGGGAGCACGGCCGTGGGCGTCGTGTTCGAACCCACGGCGGTCACTGGCGGGCACACCTTCGTCTCGCTCTCCACGTCCTCGCGCTCGGCGCACACCTGCGGCCTGATCTCAACCGGCCAGGCCTACTGCTGGGGGTCGAACGGTGGCCAGATTCTCGGGCTCGATCCGAGCGTGGTCTTCACCAGCACACCGACGCCGGTGCCGCAGGGCGCCCTCCGGTTCGTGTCCACGGCGGTAGGCGGCACGCACACCTGCGGCCTCACCCAGGCAGGCGCAGCCTACTGCTGGGGTGGCCAATCCGACGGACAACTCGGCGATGGCGTCGTGAACCCGACCGCGTTTACCGGCACGCCGACCGCCGTGCAGCAAGGCAGCCATCGCCTCGTGAAGCTGGTGCTGGGTCGCACGTTCTCGTGCGGTCTCACCACCACGGGCGCCCTGCTCTGCTGGGGCTACGGCAGCCACCTGCAGACCCCGTCGCTGCCGACGCTGCTGAACGATCCCCGCCGGTTCATTGACGTGGCCGCCGGTGACTGGTCCACCTGTTTGATCGACGCCGAGCAGGATGTGTACTGCCTCGGGATCAACAACCGTGGGCAACTCGGCGCCGCCACCGCGACCGATTTTTCGCCGCTGCCGGTACGCATCGCCAGCACCCTCAAGTTCACCGAGGTGACCGTGGGCGGCCTCCACGCGTGTGCGCGCACCACCACCGGCGCGGTGTACTGCTGGGGCGAGAACGACCGAGGCTCGCTGGGCGACGGCACCCTGATCAGTCGCGCCACGCCGGCCCCGACGCTGGCGATCACCCCCTGACCGCTGCCGGCGTTACCCGGCGGATTCACTGAGCCGCCGCAGCTGCCAGAGATCCTGCATCGACGTGGAGAGGACCGGCCGCAGCGCGCGCACGCC
>CANJOX010000252.1 GCA_947475795.1 Gemmatimonadota bacterium | reverse complement strand
CCGGTGGCGCATCCCATCGGCGCGTGGGGCACGCTGCTGCCGCGCTCGGCCGGTAAGGACTCCACCACGGGACACTGGGAGCTGGCCGGCCTGCATCTGATCGCGCCGTTCCCGACCTACCCGCAGGGATTCCCGCCCGAGGTGATCGCCGCCTTCGAGCAGGCCACAGGTCGTCCGGTGATTGCGAACTGTGTGGCCAGCGGGACGACGGTCATTGCGCAGTATGCAGAGGAACAGCGCGCGACGGGGGCGTGGATCGTGTACACCTCGGCCGATTCCGTCTTCCAGATCGCCGCGCACGAGGACTGGATCCCGCTCGAGGAGCTGTACCGGGCCTGTGAGATCGCGCGGGCCCAGCTCGTGGCCCCGCACGATGTCTCGCGCGTGATCGCGCGGCCGTTCGTAGGATCCCCGGGGGCGTGGCAGCGCACCGCCCACCGGCGCGATTACTCCATCCAGCCGCCGGGCACGACGCTGCTCGATGCGCTGTCCGAGGCCGGCATCCCACGGGCCGGGGTGGGCAAGGTGGACGACCTCTTCGCCGGTCGTGGCATCACCGCGCGGCACACGGCGGACAACGCCGACGGGGTGGCGGCCCTGCTGGAATGGCTGAATTCCGCGCCACGTGGGTTCTGCTTTGCCAATCTGGTAGATTTCGATCAGCTGTTCGGGCATCGCAACGATGTCCGCGGCTTTCAGGGGGCGCTCGAAGCGTTCGATCGTGCCCTGCCAAGCCTGCTGGCTGCTCTTCGGGAGGACGACCTGCTCTTCATTACCGCCGATCACGGCAACGATCCGACCACACCGTCCACCGACCACGCGCGCGAGCGTGTGCCGGTGCTCGTCGTGGGCGCACGCGTGCGCGGTGGGAGCGTGGGGACGCGCGACACCTTCTCCGATCTCGGCGCCACGGTGGCCGAGTGGTTCGGGGTGTCGTGGCGCGGTCAGGGGACGTCGTTCCTCGCCGGTCTGTTGCACGCATGAGCCTCGACGATCTGCGCCGCGCCGCCGACGCGGCGCGCGCGAACGCGTGGTGCCCGTATTCGCACTATCCCGTCGGGGCCGCGCTCGAAACGGACGACGGCCGTGTGTTCGTGGGATGCAACGTGGAGAACGCGTCGTATCCGGCCGGGATCTGTGCGGAGCGCGTGGCGCTCGGCACAGCCATCGCGCAGGGGGCGCGCCGCTTTGTGCGTGTCGTGATTACGTCGGCGGCCGCAGAGCCGACGCCGCCGTGTGGGATCTGTCGCCAAGCGCTGGTGGAGTTCGCTCCGGCGCTCGAAATTTTCGCCGTGACGCCCGACGGGCGTACGGCGCACTGGTCGCTGGCTGCCTTGCTGCCGGCACCATTCACGCCTGCTTCGCTCGAGAATGCCTGAGCGCGTTCGATTTACCTCGTGGCCGCGCCTGCGCGGCCCCCTCGCGTTGTGCGGACTCGTGCTGGCGGCCGTCACGGCCGCCGCGTGCACCGAGTCGCTCGACGGTGGCGCGGCCTGTCCGTCGCTGTGTCCGTCGAAGGTGGAGTCCTTCCGCGACACCATCGTCGACGCGGTCGTCCTCGATACATCGCTGGGTGGCTATCCCGCGCTCGGGCTGTCGCCCTTCCTGCTGATCGCCAATCGCCCCGATACCGTGGTGACCAGTGGCGTGATCCGCTTCGATGTGCTGCCCGCGGTCTTCAGCCCCAACAAGGGGGCCACGGTCGATTCGATCACCGCCGTCGACTCCGTGTTCCTGCGCTTCCCGCTCGACAGCACGGGACGCCGCGGCAATGTGCCGGTGACGCTCGAGGTGTACGACGTGGACACCACCGCGAGCGATTCGGTCACGGCCGTGGTGCGGTCGCTCTTCCGGCCCGACCGGCGGATCGGGTCGCTGGAGTTTACCCCGTCGGCGATCGGTGATTCCATCCGCATCCCGTTCTCCAAGACGGTGCTCGCGGCGAAGATCGCCGCCAAGGGCCGTCTGCGGCTCGGGGTGCGGATCCGGGGCGGTGCGGGGCAGCTCCGTGCGGTGTCGTTCGTGAATGGGGTCGGCGCGCCCACGGTGGTGTTCGATCCGAGCACCGATACCACGTACGCGCCGCAGCAGATTTCGCCGAGCACGATCGTGCCGAATGCCACGGCCGACGCCGAGCTCGCGTATGCGGTGTATTCGATCAGCGATCTGGCCTCACCGCCGCCTGATGCGAGCACCTTGGTGGTGGGCGGCTATCCGGCCTATCGCTCGTATCTCCGATTCAATGTGCCGACGCGCATCAGTGACTCGAGCACGATCGTGCGCGCCGAAGTGCTGCTGACCCAGCGTCCGTCCGCCTTCGGCGACGCGCGCGACTCCGTGGCGATGCTTGCCCTCGTCCCCACCACGACCGAGCTGGTCAGTGACCTGCGCCGGATTCTCGACCTGGCGGCGTCCGGCAGTTTCGCGGGGGTGGACTCCACGCGGATGCTGCCGTCCGCGAGCGGCGTGCGCACCGTCAACGTGCTGGCGTTAGCCCGTAATTGGCGGACGCTGCCCACCAACGTGCCGCGCGCCCTCGCGTTCAAGATCGGATTCGAAGGGGCACAGCCGGCCGAGCTGCGCTTCTACTCCAGCAAGGCGGCCGCGTCTCTGCGCCCGCGACTGCGCATCACTTATCTCCCGCGCTCGGAGTTCGCGCTCCCGTGATCCGCCATCGACTCCGTTCCTTCACCGCGCACACCGTTGTCGCGCTGAGCGCGATCGCGCTGGTCGCGGCACCCCGGGCTGGCGCGCAAGGCTCCGTCGGCGGGCTTGGCTTCGGCTATCCTGTCGGTGGTGGCAGCGTCCGGACGAACGCCACCGGTGGGGCCTTCGCCGAGTTTGACGCGCTCACGCCCACGAATCCCGCCGCGCTCGGCGGATTGAGCCGCACCGTGATCACCGCGCAGACCGAACCGGAACTCCGCCGCCTCAGCCTCAACGGCGTGACCGAGAAGTCGTCGCTGCAGCGTGTGCCGCTCGTCATGCTCGTCTTCCCCGCGCGTGGCGGCGTGGCGGTCGGCCTGAGCGCCACCACGTTCCTCGATCGGACGTTCTCCACGGTCACGACCGGCAGCGCGTTCCTCGACGGGAAAACCGTCCCCACCACGGACCGCACCGATGTCCGCGGGGCGATCAACGACCTGCGCGCCGCCGTCGGCTGGCAGGTGTCGTCGCGCGTGCGGCTGGGCGTCGGTGGTCATCTCTACACCGGGGAAAATCTGGCCACGCGCGAGCGCACCTTCGCCGACACCTTGGCGTTCGGCAGCGTCCTCGATTCGTCGCGGGTCACGTATTTCGGCACCGCCCTGTCTGTGGGTGGCGAACTCACGCTCGGCAAAGGTCTGGCGGTGCTCGCGTCGTACCGGCGCGGCAATGAACTCAACGCGCGGGTGCGCGACACCATCGTGTCGCGGGCAACTGGTCCGGTGCGCAAAGGATTCGCGCTGCGCTACGACGGCATCGTGGGCTCGGTGTTCGCGCTGGGTGTCGAGCAGATTGCGTGGTCGCAGATGGCGTCCCTCGGCTCGCGTTCGGTGGTCGCCACCGATGCCATGAACTGGCACGCCGGTGCCGAAGTGGCCGGTCCCAAGTTCCGCGGGCTGCCGGTGCTCGTCCGCGCCGGCTACGCCCGCAACGAGCTGCCGTTCGCCACGGCCAATCAGCAGGCGCGGGAGCAGCGCATCACGACCGGGATCGGCATCCCGGTGGCGCGCGAGGCGGCATCGATCGATCTGTCCGTGCAGCGCGCCAGCCGCACGTTGACCGGCTCCGCCGCCAAGGAATCGGCGTGGCTGCTGGGTATCGGTATGCAGGTCCGGCCGTAACCACCGCCCATGAGTGACACGTCAGGAACGGGGGCGCCGCGCCCCACGGTGTACATCGAGACCTACGGCTGCCAGATGAACCTGGCCGACTCTGAACTCATGTACGGCAAGCTCATCGCGAGCGGCTACGACGCCGTCGATGCCCCCGACGGTGCTGACGTGATTCTGGTGAACACGTGCGCCATCCGCGAGAACGCGGAGACGCGTGTGATCGGGCGGCTTGGTGAGCTCAAGAAGTACATGCGGGCCGGCAGTGTCATGGGCGTGACCGGCTGCATGGCGCAGCGCCTCGGTCCGCGCGTGCTGGAGCAGGCCCGACATGTGTCCATCGTGGTCGGCCCCGACGGGTACCGCGCGCTGCCGGCGCTGCTTGACGGCGCACGGCGCGGCGAGAAGTTCACCGCCACCGACTTCGACCTCGAAGAGCACTACGAGGACGTCGTCGCCCGCCGCTTCGAGGGCGTGAAGGCGTGGATTCCGGTGCAGCGCGGCTGCGACTATCGCTGCACGTACTGCATCGTGCCCACGACGCGCGGCCCCGAGCGCAGCCGCAAGCTGCCCGAGGTCGTGCGCGAAGTGCAGCAGGTCGTCGAGCAGGGGCTGACCGAGGTGGTGCTGCTGGGCCAAACCGTCAACTCGTACAACGACGGCACGCACGACTTCGCCGACCTGCTGCGCGCCGTCGGCGCCGTGGATGGGATCCGGCGCGTGCGCTACACCAGCCCGCACCCCAACGACTTTTCGGATCGCGTGATCGCGGCCATGGCGGAGGTGCCCACGGTCTGTGAGCACATCCACCTGCCCATGCAGAGCGGCTCCACGTCGATGCTCAAAAAGATGCTGCGCCGCTACTCGCGCGAGGACTATCTCGCGTGCGTGGAGCGCATGCGCGCGGCGATCCCCGGACTGTCGCTCACCACCGACATCATCGTGGGTTTCCCTAGCGAGACCGACGAAGAATTCGCCGACACGCTGTCGCTCTGTCAGGAAGTCCGCTTCGATGACGCGTTCATGTTCAAGTTCTCGCCGCGCGAAGGCACGCCGGCCACGCGCATGCCCGCCGAGTGGACGATCCCCGATGAGCTGGTGGCCACGCGGTTCGAGCTGCTGCTGAAAACGGTGCGCGGCATCTCGCGCGAGAACAACATGCGTCGGCTGGGCGATACCGTTGAGGTGCTGATCGAGAAGGTCGCCCGCGACGGTGAGCTGCTGCAGGCGCGCTCGCGCGACTTCAAGACGATCATGGTGCCCGCCGATGCGGGATCGATCGGTGACTATCTCACGGTGAAGCTGAGCGGCACGACGGGGGCCACGTTCACCGGCACGCCCGTCGCGCTCACCCCCGAGCGTAAGCCGTTGCCCATGATGGCGGGGTAGGGGCCGGCGTCGGCACGGCCGGCGTGGCGATGTTCTGATGCGGCATCCGATCCGGTGGTTCGCCACCGTGACGGATGCCGCTTCTTTTG
>CANJOX010000251.1 GCA_947475795.1 Gemmatimonadota bacterium | reverse complement strand
TTCATGCAGCGCAAGCATCCCGGCTGCACGCCGCTCGATGCCCGCGCCTTCGAGAAACAGCGGTTGGCCGACCGCTACAAGCAGCCGGGGTCGCGCTGCTGCTGATCAGGGCGCCGTGGCGCGCGGGCCGGGCACGACACACATCGTGACGGCCGCCGCGACGGCGAGCGCGGCGCCCATCGTGAAGGCCGCCGGCGCGCGGTAGCTGTCCCAGACGGCACCAAACACGATGCTGGCCGGCAGGGCCGCGATACCGACGGTGCCCTGATACCAACCAAAGGCCGCCCCCCGCCGCGAGGCCGGCACGAGATCGGCCACCAGCGCCTTCTCCGTGCCCTCCGTCAGCCCGAACACCACGCCGTACACGGCGAAGAGCAGCCAGGCATGCCACGCGCTGTCGGCCATCGCGAAGCCCGCGTACACGGCCGCGTACAGCAGCCAGCCGGCCACGATCAGCGGGCGTCGCCCGATCCGGTCGGACAGCGTCCCCCCCGGCGTGCTCGAGGCGCTCTTCACCAGGTGCAGCAGCACCCACAGCAGCGGGATGAGCGCGGTGGGCACGCCCAGCTGCGAGGCACGCAGCAGCAGAAACGCGTCGGTGCTGTTCCCGAGGGTGAACAGCAAGATCGGCAGCAGTGTGAGCCAGAAGCGGCGCGGCAGCGGATCGACCGCCGTCGGGATGACCGCGGACGGCCCGGTCGAGGCGACCGCCCCCGCCGTCGCGCTCCGTGTCTCGCGCACACACACCACCGCCACCAGCACCGCGAGCGCGCCCGGGACGGCCGCCACCCAGAACACCTGACGGACCGGCATCCCGAGACCGTGCAGGCACGCCAGCGCGATCAGCGGCCCCACCACAGCGCCGGCGTGGTCGGCGGCGCGATGGAAGCCGAACGCGCGCCCCCGGTGCTCTGCGGGCACCGACGCTGCCAGCAGCGCGTCGCGCGGCGCACCACGCATCCCCTTGCCCACGCGGTCCACGAGGCGGATCATGAGCACCTGCGATGCCGTCTGCGCCACCGCGATCAGGGGGCGCACGAGCGAGGCGATGGTATAGCCGGCCACGATGAGTGGCTTGCGGCGCGACACGCGGTCGGACCACCATCCGCTGGCCAGCTTGAGCACCGACGCGACCGCTTCGGCGCCTCCCTCGATGACCCCCACCATGCTCACCGACGCGCCCAACGTGCCCACCAGAAACAGCGGCAGCAGCGGCGCGATGATTTCGCTGGATGCGTCGGTGAGGAAACTCACCGCCGCCAACGCCAGCACGTTACCCCCCGGACGCCATCGAGGGGTGACGGCGGCGGCGGCCCCGGCATGGTCGTGCGGCGTGGGCGTCATGCGATGATCACCGAAGGCGCGGAAGAAGAATGGCTGTCCCCACTGCTCGCGACGTGGCGGGGGCATCGCGCGTGGGTGCTGGACCGGCAGATCGCCATCACCCGCATCGCGGCCCCGACGGGGAACGAAAGCGCGCGGGCGCAGGCCCTGCAACTGGCGTGGGAGCGGGGCGGCCACGCCGTGACACGAGATACCGTCGGCAATGTGATCACACGGATCACGCCGGTACCCGCGCGTCCCCGGGACGCGACGGCGAACGCGACGGCGAACGCGACGGCGGACGCGACGGCGGACGCGACGGCGGACGCCGCGCCGATCGTGTGCCTGGCGCACCTCGACACCGTGTTCAGCGCCGACACACCGCTCGCGGTGCGCCGCGACGGCCCGCGCCTCTACTGCCCGGGGATCGGCGACAACGGGCGCGGGCTGGCGGCCATGCTCGCGCTCGCGCACGTGTTGCACGAGCCCGCCGTGCGGACGCGCCTGCGGCGACCGGTGGAACTCGTGCTCACGGTGGGGGAGGAAGGCGCCGGCAACCTCCGCGGGGCACGGCAGTGGTGTGACGACGCGGCCGCGAGCGGCGTGCTCCCCGTCGCCGCCGTGGCCATCGATGGCCCGGGCGATGCCACCATCGTGCACCACGCCGTCGGATCGGCGCGGCTGCGCATCACCATGTCTGGCCCCGGTGGACACAGCTGGTCCAACCATGCCACCCCGAATCCGGTGCACGCCGCCGGCGCCTTCATCGCGCGTATCGCACAGATGGCCGCGTCGGTGCGTCCACACGCGGTCGTCACCGTGACGCGCATGCATGGCGGCGAACTCCTCACCGGCGTCCCGATGGAGGCATGGGTCGACGTGGACATCCGCTCGCTGCACCCGACGCGCCTGCACGCGGTACGCGCGGAGATCGAACGCCTCGCCGCCGATGAGGCGCGTCACGAATCGCGGCGCGATCCGGCGCAGCCCCTGCAGTGCACCATCACGTCACTGGGAGAGCGCCCCGCCGGGCAGCTCGACGACCAGCATCCCCTCGTGCTGGCCGCGACCGCCGCGACCCACGCCGTGGGGCGCGTGGCGCGCTCGGCGTCGGCCTCGACCGACGCCAACCTCCCCTTGTCGCGCGGGATCCCCGCCATCGCGATCGGGGCCGGCGGCACCGGACGCGCCGCCCACACGGCGGACGAGTGGTACGATGACACCGACGGCGACGTTGGCCTCGAGCGGGTCCTTCGCCTCATCATCACGCTCGGCACCACGAACGCGTGGACCCGCCCGCCGGCTACCCGTCGGCGATAAGCTCGAAGGCCGGCGCGCTGGGCTGGCTCGCGAAGAAGAGCGCCCGCGACGACGCCGCGTAGTGCGTGCGCAGGTACTTCTCGCGCCAGCGGGCAGCGAAACGTTCGGCCTCGGCGACCGGCACCATGGCCCACACGCTCCCGCCGAAACCGGCGCCGAAGGCGCTCGCCGCGACCGCGCCCAGATCACGGGCATAGCGCGCCAGGTGCACCGTCTCCGCGATCTGGTTTTCGAGCGCCCGCTCGGCCCCGAGCTGTGACCGGTCCACGATGGTGCCGAACGCGTCCAGATCGCCGCGGGACAGGGCGTCCGCCGCACCGGGGACGATCACGAACGTCTCCTCGTGGAACTGCTCCAGACGTGCCAGCAGATGCGGGGCCGAAAACTCGTGATCCGCCGCCGTGCGGGCCGCCGCCGCGAGCGTCGGCGGTACGCCGTCGGCGATCTCCTGCGGAGAAATCGCAACTGCGGCCTCGAACGCCTCACGCAGCGTGCGGGCGGGCGGCATCGCCACGGCGGTGGCCTGCGCCGTGACGTGGGCGTTCCACGCCGCCACCAGCCGATGCGCGGTGCGCGCGGCGCGGTTGTAGCGCTCTTTGGCCGTACCCGTCTTGGCGGCCACGATCCCGCTCACCCCGATCACGAAGGTGTGATCCGACACCCACGGCACCGACCGTTCATGCGTGACAGGAGCCCAGCGGAACATCTCGAGCTGACCTGGCTCGCTGCAGAGAATGGCGGTCTGATCCTGCGCGCCACCCATCGTGCCGACGCCGCGCTCACCGGCCAGCAGACCGAAGTCCGTGCCGTTCTCCAGCGCCCCGATGTACCCCGCGAGGGCCACCCGGTCGGGAATCGACGCCTGCCACGCGGGGAGCGACGCCAGATCGGAGAGCGCCGCGATCGCGAGGGTGAGCCCGACCGTGAGCGCGCTCGAACTGGAGACACCCGCTGCGGGCGGCAGGTTGCTGGCCAGCGCGAGATCGGTACCGCGCACCGCATCACCGAAATTGTGCACGAGGCGGCGCAGCACGGTGCGCGGATACACCGCCCAGTGATGCGCCCCGCGGGATGGCGCGTCGGCATCGAGCACGATCGCCTCCCGACGGCGGGCGTCGCGCAGGGTGAGCATGCGATCGTCGCGCGCGCGTGCCACCAGTACGATGCCCCGCTCCACCGCGCACAGCAGCGAGCGCCCGCCGGCGTAATCCACGTGTTTGCCCAGCACCTCGATACGCCCGGGAAGCACCCAGGCCCGACGCCGGTCCGCCGGTACACCGGCGTCGTCCAGCGTGCGGTGCGCCTCGCGCAGCAGGGCGTGCAAGGCGTCGGCCACCGACGCGGCGTATCCCACGTCGTGCAGGGCGCGCTGCACGAACGGCTCAGCGCGTGGCGGGAAGGCGGCGTCGATCACGGGTGCGGCTCAACGGCGGCCAGCCGCTCGGTCACCGTCGCCACATCCGAGCGCCGCGACAGATCGAGCACCGGCGCGCGGAGCCGAATGGCGTGGACCGCCTGCCCCTCGCGCAGCGCCAGCGCGACGGCCTCGGGGAGCTCGAATTCGCCACGCACGGACTTCGGCACACGTCGGCACGCATCGACCAGAGCCGGCGTGACGGCCCACAGATTCATGCCCACCCAGCGAGCCGCGGGACTGTCCAGATCGATGGCGTCCCCGGGCTTCTCAATGATCCCGTGCAGCAATCCGTCCGCGCCGACGTCGAGCACCGCAAAGGCGCGTACCCGCTCCGCATCGATGTTGCCATCGTGCACGAGGGCATCCCGATCGAACGCCACCGTGCCGGCCGCGTCGAGCGCTGCGAGGGCGCGCAACGCCTCCACCGGGTAGTAGTTGTCGGCGTTGAGCACGAGGAACGGCGCATCGCCCGCCACGGCCGCCACCGCGTCGGCGGCAACGGTGACCGCGTTCGCCGTTCCCAGGGGTTCGGCCTGCACGGCGAAGTGCAGCTGCACACGGCGCGGCGGCGCGACCGCCGTGAAGTAGTGACGTACGGCGTCGTGCCCGGGGCCGATCACGAGCACCACGTGCGTGATGCCCGCGTCGGCGAGCGCCGACAAGACGTAGTCCAGAAAGGGACGCCGAATGGGCATCATCCCCTTCAGCCCCGACGCCGCCGCGGCCGCCTGCGCGGGATCCAGCGGCACCGCCTCGTCCGTGCGACGCATGCGAGTGCCCTGGCCCCCGGCCATGATGGCGGCCGTGCGGATCATTTCGTGGCAGGTCCCTGCGGCGCGGTGGACGTCTGCCACGCACCACGGGTGAAGTCGGGGAACTTCACCGGCGCACTGCCCTTCCGGATCGACTGTTCACACAGCGCATACGGCACACTCCACGCGGCGGCGTCGTACACGTCGAAATCAGGGGCGAGTCCCTCGCGCATGCACTGCACCAGACGATAGGCCATGATGAAGTCCATCCCGCCGTGCCCGCCGTTCTTGCGCGCCATGTCGCCGACGGCCGTCCACAGCGGATGCTCGTACTTCCCCTTGAACTCCGCCAGCGGCGTCCACTTCTCGCCACCGGCGGCCCCGTCGATGTACAGCCGCGCCGGGTAGTCGTTGAAGATGGCCTTCGAGCCCTGCAGGTTGTTCAAACGCGAATACGGCCGCGGATTCACGACGTCGTGCTGCAGCAGAAT
>CANJOX010000250.1 GCA_947475795.1 Gemmatimonadota bacterium | reverse complement strand
GCTGCGCTTCGATGCTCCATGGTGGCTGCTCGTCGCCGTGCTGTTGCCGGTGGTGGTCTGGTGGCTCCGCGCCGTGCGGCAGCGGCAGCGGCGTGATCGCCTTGCCCGCTTCGCTGACCCGTCGGCCTTGCCGCGTCTGGTCCAGATCACCGATCCCGACGAACGTGGGCGCACGCGGCGGCTCGTGCTCGTGGTCCTGCTCGCGGGGCTGGCGCTGGCCGGTCCGCGCTGGGGACTCGCGCGCGGGCCCGTGAGTGCACGCGGCATCGATATGGCCATCGCGATCGACGCGTCGCTGTCCATGATGGCCCCCGATGAACGCCCCAACCGGCTCGAGCGGGTGAAACAGGAAGTCCGCCGGCTGCGGTCCATGTCGCAGGCCGATCGCGTCGCCCTCATCGCGTTCGCGGGGCGCAGCTACATCCTCACGCCGCTCACGAGCGACGACGGGGCCATTGAGTTGTTTCTGGATAATCTCGATCCGTCGGTGGTGGGGCAGGCCGGCAGTTCGCTCGCGCGCGCTATCCGGCAGGGCACGGAACTGCTCCTCGCCAGCGACGGCAGCGCCGATCGCGCGCTCGTGCTGATGACCGACGGCGAGGCGTTCGATTCCATCGCCGACGTACAGGCCGCCGCCACCGAGGCCGGCACGAAGGGCATCAGTCTGGTCACCGTGGGATTCGGCACGACGGCCGGCAGCACGATCCCGGTGCAGGACGGCGCCGTCACGCGGGACAAGCGCGATGACGAGGGCAACGTCGTGATCACCCGCTACACCCCGGCCTTGCTTGAGGCGGCGGCGACCGCCGCCAACGGCACCTTCATCCCCGCGGATGCCTCCGACAAGGCCACCCGCGTGCGCGGCGCCCTGCGCGCGCTGCGCACGGCGCGGCGCAAACTCGACGCACGCGAAGACCACGTGCCGCGCTTTCGCTGGCTGTTGCTCCCCGCGTTGCTCATCCTGCTGTACGACACGTGGCGGTTCAACCGTCGGCGCGCGCCGCGCGTGGCGGCGGTACCGCCGGCGGCCCTCACGCTGTGGCTCGCCGCACTGCCCCTCTCGCTGCTCTCGTGCACGCAACCGCCCGATCCGGCGGTCCTGTTCGCGGAGGGCAATATCGGGGCGGCGCTCGCGGCGTATCGCGCGCAGTTCGCCTCAGGTGATACCACGGCCCGCACGCGCTACAACCTCGGCACCGCCCTGTTGGGCGCCGATTCGTTGCCCGAGGGCGCGGAACTGCTCGACGTCGTACGTCGGGACGGCACCGCCGACGGTGAGGTGCGGTACCGGGCCCGGTTCAATGCGGGGTACGCCGCGCTCCGGATGGGTCGGACGCCGGGGAATCCGGCGGGGGAGGCCTCGTTCGCTGCCGCGCGTGCGGCCTATCGCGCGCTGCTCGCCGATCGCCCGGGCGATGCGGATGCGAAGTGGAACTACGAACTCGCGCTGCGTGCGCCGCCACCACCGCAGGGCGGTGGCGGCGGCGGAGGCGCCGGGAAGTCCCCCGACGAGCAGCCGGAGCAAAAGCCGCGGGATCAGGGCGGGCTTGATCAGCGGCAGGCGGAAGCCCTGCTCAACAGCGCCGCCCGCGAAGAGCGCGACGTGCAGGGGCGCAAGCAGCGGCAGGGGCGCACCCCGCCCGGCGGGAAGGACTGGTGAGCCACATCCATCACCCTGCGCGCACCGGCACGGCGCGGCGGCTGGGCGCGCTGCTGGTCGTGCGGCTGGTCGCGCGGCTGGCGCTGGCGCTCGCGCTCATCGTCTCGGCCGGTTGGCGCCCCACGCTCGGCGCGCAGCCGTCACCCACCGCCATTCTCGACCGGCTACGCGCTGATGCGCGCCGTCCCATCGATTTCCACGCCGCCGCCTACCCGGACACAGTGTATGTGGGTCAGCAGGTGACCTATCAGGTGGCCGTGCTGCTCAGCGAATCCGCTCGGTCACGCCTGCGCCGCAATCCGGAATTCATTCCGCCCGAATTGCGCGGGTTGCTCGCCTATGAACTGGGCACCCCCCGTCGCGTGGCGCCCCGTGCGTACGGCGGGGGGACGTTCGAGGCCCACGTCTTTCAGCGGGCGCTCTTCGCGGTCGCCCCGGGCACCGTGGTCGTGCCGGCGCCGCAGCTCAGCTACGGGCTACCCCAGTCATCCAGCTACTTCAGCCGCGAAGAGCAGTTCGTGGTGCGCGCCGAGAGCGCACAGCTGGTGGTGAAGGCCCTGCCGAGCGAGGGCCGGCCGCCGGAGTTCACGGGGGCGGTCGGGGTGCTGCGCGCCTCGTTGCGCCTCGATACGACGAGCGCGCGGGTGGGCGATCCGCTCGTGCTCACCATGCGGGTCGATGGCGCCGGAAACGTGAAGCTCCTGCCGCGCCCGTTGCTCGAGGTGGCGTGGGCCTCCGCGGTGCCGGGGACGGAGCGCGTGCGGATCGACACCTCCGGTGCGCTGGTGCGCGGCTACAAGGAATTCGACTGGATCCTGACCCCCGCGCAGTCGGGAAGCGTCGAGTTGCCGGTCCTGCGGTACAGCTACTTCAACCCGTATCGCGGCGAGTACGCCTACGCGGAAACCGCACCCGGCACGATCGCCGTCAACGATGGCGTGCTCGCGGCGGCGGTCGAGGGCGACAACGTGGCCGCGGTGCCGCTGCGCCCGTGGCGCGGCCCCGATGCGATCTCGCTCGCGCAGCGGCTTCGTGCGTGGCGTACGCCGTTGCTCGCGCTGCTCCTGCTGGCGCCGCTCCCGTGGCTGCTGCTCTGGCTCCGTACGCGGCTCCACACCCGTCGACTGCAGCAGGCGTCGGCATCGGATACCGGACGCGTCGCCGTACGCGATGCTGCCTCCCGTCACCCCGCCGGCCATCCCACGCGTGCCGATGCCGGTGACCACGCTCGGCAGACGCGCCGGACGCTGCTCGCCGCGCTCGCGCAACGGCTGCAGGTGGCGCCGCAGGCGTTGGTGTCGCGTCGCGAGGTCGAGCGGACACTGCGACGGCGCGGCGTCACGCGCACCACCACGCAGGCGCTGCTCACCCTGCTCGACGCGCTGGCCGAACAGGGATTCAGCGAGCACGCCAGCCGCGATGTGCCAGCGACCGGCAACGCCGCACGCACGGCCCAGGCGGAAACGCAGGCCGACGCGCTCCTCGCGCGGATCGACGCGGAAGCGGTCACGCACGGTCGCCGCATCCGTCCCATGTTGCGGTCGCCGGGCGGCATGCTGCTGGTCGCGGCGGCGGGGCTGACCGCGTTCAGCGCGCATGCGACACCCGCGTACGCCACACCCGCGTACGCCACACCCGCGTCGGCGCAGCCGGCCGGTGTCGATACCCTCGTGGCGCAGGCTGTGGCCGGCTATGACCGGCACCAGTACGCGCGGGCCGCCGAGCTGTTCGCGATGGCCGTGCAGGAGCGCCCCGACGATGCCGATCTGCTCGCCAACTGGGGCGCGGCCGCCTGGGCCGCCGGTGACACCGTGGTCACGGTCATCGCGTGGCAGCGCGCCGCGCGGCTCCAGCCGGTCGCGGTCGACCTGCAGGAGCATCTCGCCGCCCTGCCGGCGGGCGCCCGCGACGGCGTCGCCGCCGTCCCCATGCTCCCCGTCGCGCCTCTCGTCGTCGGCGCGCTGATCGCGTGGCTCCTCGGCTGGACGCTCCTCGCGTCCGCGTCGGCGTCCGCGTCGGCGTCCGCGTCGGCGTCCGCGTCGGCGTCCGCGTCGGGTGCGCGGACCGCCGGTCGGTTCGCCCTCGTGCTCGCCGTGGCGGGCGGCAGCGTCGCGCTCTGGGGCGCCCGCCAGCTCGACGCCACCGACCTGCTGGTCGTGCGCCGTCCGGACACCATGCGCACGGCGCCCGATACCGACGCCGATGCGATGGGCGGTGTATCCACCGGCGATGTCGTACGCCTTGAGCGCACGGGTCGCGCCAGCACGCCCGCCGATGTGGCGCGCAACGGTTGGCTCCCGGTTCGGCACGCCGACGGCCGCCGTGGGTGGATTCCGGCGGCCCGCACGGTGCCGCTCGTGCCGCCCACCGCGATCCGGTAGCTTCCCACATGCCGCGCATTGCCATTCTGCCCAGTGCGGTCGCCGACCAGATCGCCGCCGGTGAGGTCGTCGAACGCCCCGCGTCCGTCGTCAAAGAGCTCGTGGAAAACGCGCTCGACGCCGGCGCCACCACGGTCGATATCACCGTGGAAGACGGCGGGCGCGCGCTCATTCGCATCGCGGACGACGGCTGCGGCATGGATCGCGACGACGCCGTTCTCTCGCTGTCCCGTCACGCCACATCCAAGATCACGAGCGCCGAGCAACTCGTCGGGGTGCGCAGCTTCGGCTTCCGGGGCGAGGCGCTCCCCGCCATCGCGTCGGTGTCCGAACTCGTCATAGAATCGGCATCCGAAGACGGGGCCGGTACGCAGGTGCGTGCCGCCGCCGGGGCGGTGGTCGAGACGCGCGAGGCCACCCGCCGTCGCGGCACCACGGTGTCGGTGCATCGGCTGTTTTACAACACCCCGGCGCGGCAGAAATTCCTCAAGAGTGCGCGCTCCGAATGGCGCGGCATCCTCGACGCCGTGCAGGCTATCGGCGTGCTGCGGCGCGACGTGCACTTCACCGTGCGGCACGACGGGAAGGTGATGCTCGAACTCCCGGCCGTGCCCACACTCCGCGCGCGTCTCGCCGAACTGTGGGGACATCGCGATGTGCAGCGCTTCGTCGATGTCGACGACGTTCAGGGCCCGATTCACATCACGGGACTCGTGGAGCGTCCCGCCGACGTCGGCACCGCCACGCGCCGTGTCCTGCTCATCATCAACGGGCGCGTGGTCCGGGATCACGGCATCGTGCGCGCCGCCGAAGCGGCCTATCGTTCCACGCTCCCCTCGGGCGTGCGCCCCTCGCTGGTGTTGCAGTTGCACGTCCCGGGGGCCGACGTCGATGTGAATGTGCACCCCGCCAAGTCGGAAGTCCGGCTGCGCGACCGCTGGCCCACCGAGCGCGCCGTGGAAACCGCTGTGCGCCGCGCCCTCGGTCTCTTCGACGCCAGCGCCGGGATCGGTTGGCGCAGCTGGGCCCCCGCCGCTGCCCCCGACTGGCGCGACGACGTGCACACCATGGACCCCGCGGCGTTGCGCGCCGCGCCGGTGGGCGAGGGACTCTTCGCGCCGCCGTCCCCGTCCGATGGCGGTGCCACCACGGGTGCCGCCGAGTCGTTGTCGCCGGCCGCGTTGATCGAGGCGGCCGCGCAGGCGGCACACGCCGCACCGTCGCCGGCCACCGAGGCGCCGATCGCCGTCCCGCCGCTGCTGCAATTG
>CANJOX010000249.1 GCA_947475795.1 Gemmatimonadota bacterium | reverse complement strand
TTCCCCGAAAGTCATGCGGCCAGTTTCGCGCTCATCGTGTACGCCACCGCCTGGCTCCGGCACTACTACGCGCCCGAATACACCGCCGCTATTCTCAACGCGCAACCCATGGGCTTTTACGCGCCGGGCACGCTCATCGAAGACGCCAAGCGACATGGCGTGGAAGTGCGTCCGGTCGATCTCACCCGCAGCACATGGGATCACGCCCTCGAGATGGCCGATGGACGCGTGCTCGTGCCCAACGATGGCGTGGTGCGCTGGGGTCGTCAGATCGGCCCGCAACCCATGCGCGATGTGGTCGCGGTGCGATTGGGTGTGCGACTCGTACGCGGACTCGGCGCCAAGGCCCGACGTGCGCTCGAGGCGGCGCTGGTGCACGGCCCCTTCACCAGTGTCGACGACGCCGTGCGTCGCGTGTCGCTCGATAAAACCTCATGGCGACGACTCGCCGAAGCCGGCGCGTTCGACAGCATGTTCGCGCACGAGCCGGCCGAACGGCGGCGGCGCGTCGCGCTCTGGGAAGTCATGGCGGCCACCCGTGGCCCCGAGCTGCCGCTGGCGCCCTTTCAGGCGCAGCCGGTGCCCCCGCAGCTGCCGGCACACACCCCCATCGAACTCACGGAAGCCGACTATCGCATGACCGGTCTGTCGTTGGCCGGGCATCCCATGACGCACGTGCGCCCCATCCTCGCCCCCAACGGCGTGTTGTCGGCGCGTGAGGCGCACGAGCTGGGCAAAGATGGCCAGCGCGTGGCGGTGGCCGGCCTCGTGATCTGCCGGCAGCGCCCGGGGACCGCCAAGGGCTTCGTATTCCTCACACTGGAAGACGAAACAGGAATGATCAACATCGTCATCACCCCCGATCGGTACGAGGCGCAGGCCCGCCTGATCGCCACCTCGCCGCTGCTGCTCATTCGGGGCACGCTGCAAGTGGAGCAGCAGGTGGTCAACGTGCGCGCCACACAGTTCAAGGCGCTCGAACTCGGCGGCGGCGAGCAGCATGTGAAGGGGCACAACTACCGCTAGCGCCGACGCACCGATCCGGATGCGCATCCGCTCGCGGACTGCTCTATCTTCCGCATCACGGCGGCCACTGCGGCGGCCGTCTGCCACTTTCGCCACTGCTGACGTGCTGCTTGCTGCCCTGCTGCTCCTGACCGGCCAGGTACCCCCGCCCCGCGCCGACTCGACCGGCGCCCTGCAGGGACGCGTGACGGACGCCGCGACCACCGCGCCGGTACCCTCGGCGACGGTCGTGGTCATGGGCACGCGCATCGGCACCCTCGCCGGTGACGACGGTCGGTTCGTCCTCCCCGCCCTGCCCGCCGGACCGGCGCGCGTGATCGTGGGGCGGCTCGGCTACCGCAGCGACACTCTCGCGGTGGTCGTGCGGGTGGGGGAGACCACCACCGTCGCCGTCGCGTTGCGCCCGGCCACGGCACAACTCCAGACCGTGCGCGTTGCGGCGGCCGCCACCGAACGCGATCAGTTCCGCCTGTCGGCCAGCCCCGGCGTGGTGAGCGTGCGCGGCGAAACGATCAAGCGCGTCCCCGTGATCGGCGAACCCGACGTGCTGCGCGTTGTGCAGCTGCTCCCGGGCGTCGTCGCCACCAACGACTTCACCGCCGGCTACAACGTGCGCGGTGGCGAAAGCGATCAGAATCTCGTGTTGCTCGACGGATTCCCGATCTACAACCCGTTTCATCTGGGCGGCTTGTTCGGCACCTTCATCGACGAAACCGTCGGCGAGTTTGAATTGCTCCCCGGTGGATTTCCCGCCCGCTACGGCAGCCGCCTGTCGAGTGTGCTCAGCGTGGTCCCCAAAACCGAAGAGCGCAGCGGCGTGCACGGCGCGGCCAGCGTGTCGCTGCTGGCCAGCACCCTCTCCCTCGGCGGCACGGTGCGCGGCGCCACCAGCTGGAACGTCGCCGCGCGACGCACGTACGCCGACCGCTTCGTCTCGCTGCTCAGCGATCAGCAGCTGCCGTACTACTTCACCGATATGCAGGCGCACGTGCGGCATCGGCTGCGCAACGGCGGCGCCCTCTCGGTCACCGCCTATGGCGGCCGTGACGTACTCGACGCCTCACTGGCGTCCTTCGGCGATTCCACCCAGGCCGGCGGCGGGGCGCTGCTCTTCGACTGGGGCAACACGCTGCTGGGCGTGGCGTACACGCAGCCGCTCGGAGCACGATGGGGCGCCGACTCCACGCGCGTCATGCAACGGCTGTCGCTCACCGGCTTCGGCACCACGCTCGATCTGGGCTCGGGCTCGCTGCGCTTCGTGAACACGCTCGGGGACCGGCGCGCGTGGGGCGAGGTGGCACGGTGGCGCGGCGCCCACGAGACGCTCGTGGGCTATGAGTGGTCGGCGCTGCGCACGCGCTACGACGTGAAGGCCGCCGCGGCGATCGATCCCATTCTCGCCGTCGGGCAGTCCCCGTCGGCGGCTGGTGTGTACGTGGATCACACCGTGCGCAGCAGCCGCGTCGTGGCACGTGCCGGCCTGCGCGGCGAAACCGTCACCGGCACGGGCTGGGCCGGGCTGTCACCGCGACTGTCGCTCAAGTGGTTCGCCAACCCCGACCTCGCCATCACCGTTGCCGCCGCCGGCACCACGCAATGGACCCCGGCGTTGCGCAACGAGCAGGCGCCGGTGCGCATCTTCGACTTCTGGCTGACCGCCGATCGCAACACCCCCGTGTCACGGGCATGGCAGACGAGCGTCGGCGCTGAGCAGTGGTTCGGGCGCGCGCGCTTCGTGCGCCTCGAGGGATGGGGCAAGCGCTATCTCCGCCTGCCGTCGTCCAATCTGTTCAACGATCCGGACGTGATCGGCGACGAGTTCATCGTGACCACCGGACAGTCGTACGGCGCGGACCTGCTGCTGCGCCAGCTCGAAAGCGAACGCCTGTCGGGGTGGGTCGCGTATTCGTTCGCGGTGAATTGGCGCAACGGCGCCACCGGACGCTTTGCGCCCGTGCAGGACCGCCGCCACAACCTCAACGTCGTCACGTCGTACCGCCGCGGGGGGAAGTGGAGCTACGGCGCACGCCTCGGCCTGGGCACCGGCACCCCGTTCACCGACGTCGTCGGTCAGCTGGTGCGACGTCGCTACGACCCGCTCACCAACAGCTTCAGTTCCAACAATCTCGAGGTCACGCGCGAACCGATCGGTGGCGCGCGCAACGCGGCCCGCTTCCCGCTCTTCCAGCGCCTCGATTTCAGCGCCACCCGCACGCGCCCCGGCACGCGCACCTGGGCACCGTACGTGTCCCTCATCAATGCGTACAACGCGCGCAACGTGTTCACCTACATCTTCGACTACAGCGACAACCCGCCCACGCGTACCGCCATCTCCCAGTTCCCGTTCATTCCCACCGCGGGGATCACGGTCTCATGGTAAGCCGCACCGTACTCACCGCCCTCGCGGCCGTCGCGACGCTGACCGCGTGCGAATCCGCGCCCGTCGAAGTGCGCTCGCCGACGGCGGCGATCGTGGTGCACGCCGTGCTCACGCCTGATGCCGCCGAGCAGGTCATTCTGGTGGAGGCATCGCTGACCGGACGCGTGGACATCAACAACAACCTCAATTTCGATCCCCTCGATCCCATCCGCACGGCCGGTGGCGAGCCGATCTCGGGCGCCGACGTCCGCCTCCTCGCTGACGGGGATGACCTCGGGGTGCCGGCCGTCGAGACGCGGGTGCGCGCCCGTGGCACCGGCCGCTACGTGGTGCCGCGATCGGCGCTCGCCGTGCAGCCGGGGCAACGGTACCGCCTGCGGCTGCGCACCGGCGACGGACGGCTCGTGATCGGCGAGACCCGCGTGCCCGGCGCGCCGGCGGGATGGAGCCCGGGCGCCGGCACCGTCGCGAGCCCCGTCACGCTCGACCGGAGCCGGGATACGTTGCGCCTGCAGTGGAGCGCCGTGCGCGAGGCCCGCACCTACGCGGTGCGCGTGGAAACGCCGTACGGCCCGTGGGCACTCTTTGCCGACTCCACCCAGTTCGCGCTGTCGGGCGGCTTGCGGAACTACTTCGCACCGGGGCTGCCGTCGGTCTGGTTTCCGGGCTTTGTGCAGACGGCCAGCGTCGTCGCGGTCGACGCGAACTTCTACGACTACAACCGCTCGGGGAACGACCCGTTCGGTGGCACGGGACTCATCAGCAGCGTGCAGGGTGGCGTCGGACTCTTCGGCAGCATTGTGAACATCCTGCGCCGCAGTATCACCGTGACCGATCGCGTCCGCTTCCCGATCGACGCGCGCTGGCGCGGCACCAACGGCGCGGGGGCGACGTCGGAACTCGACCTCTGGATCGACGTGGCGGGACCCACCGTGAGTTCGGTGAGTGGGCGGGTAACCACTGCCACCGCGCGGTATCTCATCGGTACGCTGCGCGACGAGACGCTGCGCCTGGTGACGCTGAACGGCATCTCGAGTGCCGATACCGTCGCGGTGTATTCCGCCCGCGTGCAGGGCGACTCGATCGTGGGCAGCTACGATCCGCGCTTCGAGACCACCGGCGCCCGCGTCTTCCGACGGGTGGCGCGGTAGCACGATCATGTCGGCGGGAGCACCGTGGCGCGGCCGCGCAGCGGAGCCATCACGAACGAGAGCACGTGCGTGGGCAGTTCGCGCAGGAGTATCAGCGCCGAGACCAGTCCCGCGCTGATCGTCAGCAACTTGGCCACCGCACTCGGCGCGGTCGGCGTGTGCCACGCGGCCGCCGCCCCGAACGCGACGAGCGCGAGCACCGCGCCCACAACCACGGTGCGCAGCGGCGCGTGCACCGTCACGATGCGCTGAACCGTAACCAGCGCGGCGCCTGCCGCTGCCACCGACACGAGCATCGAGGCCATCGCGGGAGCGATCGTGCCGTAGCGCGGCAGCAGCAGCACCGCGGCCACGATCAGCGCCGCGAGCATTGGCCCGGTGATGGCCACCGCCAGCCAGGCACGCTCGGCGGCCACCAACAGCACCGTCGCGAGGGACACCGCCAGCATGGCCGCCGCGCCGATCATCAGCAGCGCGAACGGTGCCGCGGCGTCGAGGAACGACGGCCCATAGATCATGCGCATCAGGTCCGGTGCCGCCCCCGCCGCGAGCGCGGCGAAGGGGAGCACGAGGAATGGCATCCGCACCACGTCGCGCTGGAGCGCGACGGCGTCGTCGTGATGGTCATGGCGCTGCAGGCGCGTGACCGCGGCCAGCACGACCGGCGTGACCGTACCCGTCAGCAGGGACAGCGTGACCGTCAGATTCTGCGCGGCACCGTAGTGCCCGAGATGCGCCGCCGTCCCCCCCAAGGTGGCCAGCAGCAGAAAATCGAGGCGATC
>CANJOX010000248.1 GCA_947475795.1 Gemmatimonadota bacterium | reverse complement strand
GATAGCGCGGCAACTCCAGTGCGGCCTGCGGCCCCAGGTTGTAGTCGAGCACACCGAGCAGTGTCTGGTACACCGCCGAGGTGATCCACGCGTTGCCGGCGGCTCCCACCGCGACGAACGGCTTGCCGTTCTTGTAGGCGATCGTGGGGGCAAGCGTGCTGCCGTGACGCGCGAAGGGGAGGCGCGAGCCGTACTGCGTGGGGTCGGTGCCGTAGCTCGTGAGCTTGTCGTTGCTCAGGAAGCCGAGCCCCGGCGTCACGTAGAAGTTGCCGCCCCACGTGCCGAGCGTTTGCGTGACCGACACGGCGTTTCCGTCGTTGTCGGCGACGGCAAACGACGTCGTGCCGGCCGCGTGGCAGACGGTCATCTCGGCGGCGTGTTCGTCGCCGCACGGCGATTCCGCCGCCGGGACGTCGAGCGGCGAGTTGGCCGGCTTGGCCGGCACCACCGTGGGAGTCGCCTTCGGCAAGCAGGGCAGCGTATCACCGCGCACCGACGCCGGCGTGAGCGCCTTGTCGGCATCGAAGCAGCGCCAGCGCAGGCGCGCCGTATCCTTGTCCACGATGGGCGCCACATCGATCGGCCACATGGCTGGATCGGCGATGCGATTGCGCGACGACGGCACCAGGAACCACGCCGAGAGCGCGGCGTGCAGCGACGCCGGATCGTCGGTGTAACGTTTGGCCGTCAGCGACGGCGCAGGCGACTGCTCCAGCAGATTGAGTCGCGCCACCAGTTCCGCGCCACCGCTCACCGGCGGTGCGCTCGAGTAGATCGTGTAGTTGCGATAGGTGCCGCTGATGGATTCGCGTTCGGGGGCGAAGTAGCGCGCGAGATCCGACAGCTTCATCGCGTTGCCCTTGCCGCGAATGTCGTTCACCCACTTCGCCGCCACCTCGCCCTTGTAGAAACCGTCGGCCCCCTTGGCGGCGATCTGCTCGAGTACCCAGGCGAGATCGGGATTCTTGAGCGAGTCTCCGGCCACGAGCGGGTGTCCGTTGCGGAAGAACAGCGCGCGGCTGCCTTCGTACTTGGCGAAGTGTTCGCGTTCGGTGGCCAGCGTGGTGGCGAGTCCCTGACTCACTTCGTAGCCGTTGCGCGCCGCGCGAATGGCCGGGGCCAGCAGGTCGGCCCACGGCACCTTCTTGCTGCCGTATTTCTGCCAGGCGGTGTACATGCCGGCCACGGTGCCCGGCACGTTCACCAGCACCGGGCCGTCGCTGGGGTAGCGTCCGTTCACCAGCAGCGACGTGTTCGTGAGGCCCCCCTCTTCGGGCACGCGGCTCATGAACTCGATCACGGTGGGCGCGGCGCGGCCCTTGAGCGCGATCACCATTTCTCCGTAACCCGCGATGCCGCTGGCATCGGGTTCGACCACGCCGAGGGCAAAGCTGACGGCCACGGCGGCGTCGATCACGTTGCCGCCGCGGCGCATGATCTCGAGCCCCGCTTCAGTGGAGACCGGATGGGCGCTCGACACCGCCGCGCGTCCCGTCGCATCGGCGCGCAGCGCCGGGCGCGCCTGTTGCGCGTCGTAGAGCACCTGCTGCAGCATGCGGTCATCGGTGGCCGCGATCGCGCGCGGCCGATGCGATGCACGAACGGCCTCCCACTGCGCGCGACGCGAGGCCGCGTCGGCTCCGCTGAAATACGTGCGCGCCAGCCGCTCCCACAGTCGGTCGAAGGCGGCCGCGTTGCGTTCGGCGCGGCTGTCCGGCACCGACGTCACCGCGGCCGCACGACCGGCATCGGGTGCGGCCGGTGCGGGCACCCGGACCATCATGCCACCGCTCGCGGGTGACGTCGTGCCGACAAACCGCTCGGTGGCGCTGCGGTCGAGTCCACGATCGGGATCGCCGTTGTAGCTCACCACGACCTCGGCATATTCGGCGATCGTGATGAGCGTGCCGTCGGGCGACCAGTCCACGTCGCCGTGCGTCTTCGACACGAGATTGCTGTACGCGCCATCCGGCGCCACGGCGTACACGCCGCTGCGCACCGAGATCGCGAGTCGCCCATCGGGCGACCAGTCGAGCGCCTCCACCGTGGCATCGCTGCTCGCCGTGGTCGACGTACCATTCGCCACCGGGCGCACGAGCACGCGGCGCCCCGCTTCGGTGATCACGATGAAAGCGATGCGCGTGCCATCGGGCGACAGCTTCGGGGCGCGCTCCGTCTGCTCGGTGCTCGAGAGACGCTTCTCGGTGCCGTCGGCATCACGCAGCCACACCCGCGTGGCGCCTCCGCTGCCCCGCACGAAGGCGATCCGGCCATCGGGGCCGACACTCGGTGCCATCTCATGCGCCGCACTGGTGGTGAGTCGTACCGCAGCGCCGGTCGTGCCCACGGGCATACGCCAGAGGTCGTAGTTGCCGGTGGAATCCGACGCGTACACGATGGCGCTGCCGTCGGCGGTCCAGGCGGGATCGCGATGCCACGCCGATCCGCTGGTGAGGCGCACCGCCGCCGCACCGGGCGCACGCTGCAGATACAGCTGACCGTCGTGGGCGAATACAAGGGCGCCACTGGACGACACCGCCGGCTGACGCGCGCCGCGAAGCCCCGTGCTGTCCGGCTGGACGGTTGCCTGCGTGGCCAGCGACGCCGCGAGCAGCAGCGGCGAGAGAATCGACGGAAGGATCACGGACGGCGGGGAGTGGATGTGGTGGCGCGGCGCACGGTGATCGACTCGATCACGTCGCCTTCCTGCACACGATCGATCAGGTCGAGCCCGCGCGTGACGTTGGCGAACACGGTGTAATCGTGGTCGAGGCGCATGTTGTCGACGAGGTTGACGTAGATCTGTCCGTCGCCGGTATCGCGGCCGCGCGTGCTGATGCCGAAGCTGCCGCGGGCGTTGCGCGCGAGGCCAACTTCGTCGCGCATGAAGGTGTCGGTGATCGGATCGTATTCGTCGGCCCCGGGACTACCGCCCTGGATCACGAAGTTCGGCACGATGCGGTGGAACGTGAGGCCGTTGAACTTCCCCGCGTCGGCGAGCGTGGCGAAGGTGTGGACCGCCATCGGCGCGTCGTCAAAGCGCAGGGCGATCTCCACGGTGCCGATACCGCGAAGACGCATGGTGGCCGTCGCGCCGTCGAGTCCCGTGAACTCCGCGGCGGCGGGGAAGGGGGCGGGCACATAGCGCGTGGTGACCGGTGCCACGGGTGCACCGGTGCGGCTGGTGAGCAGGCGGGCGGCGAGGGCGGCCACGGCCGGGTCACGGTCGCGCAGCCGGTCGTACAGCCACGGCGTGGTGGTGCCGTCGGCGATCTCGCCGAGCCGTTCCAGCAGCGCGATGCGGGGATCACGCAGCGTGACCCGGTCCATCGCCGTGAAGCGCATGAACGACGCGCGCAACGGCATCAGCGATGCGGCCAGTGCGGGTGACCCTTTCAGGAAGGTGGCCGCCGCCAAGGCGAGACCGGCATGCGTCCCCTCCAGTGCGCGCAGCGCATGGGCGGTGGTGTGCATGGCCGCGATGGCGACGTTCGGCTCGGCATCGGTCGCGAGCTGGCGCAACGTGGCGCTGTCCTGCACCACGCGCGCCACCTGCGCCGCGTACACGCGCGCCTGCCAGGTGCGTGCGGCGGCCAAGCGCGGCAGCACGGCGCGGGCGCGCGCCGGTGCCACGCGGGCCAGCGCCACCGCCGCGTGCGCCTGATGCCGCCACGAGGTGGACGGCGCGGCGGCGGCCTCGAGCGCCGCCAGCGACGGCGCGTCGGTGCACGTCTGCTCGCCCAGGAGGTCAATGGCCAACAGCGCCACATGATCGCTGCTGTCGCGGGTGTGGGCCGTGGCGCGCGCGCAGGTGCCCGCCACGCGCAGCGCCTGCCAGCGCACCATTGGTGCGGCGTCGTCGGTCCAGCGGCGCCCCAGTGCCACGGCCACGCGGCGTACCTGCGCGCTGGTGTCGCGCAGCGCGATCGTCACGGTGGCCGAGTCCCGGTCGCTCGCGGCCGTGAGTGCCAGCAGCAGCAACTGGCGTGTGTCGGAGGCTGTCGAGGTGCGCACCGCCGCGCGGATGGCGCCCAGCACCGTCGCGTCGGGGGCGTGCATCCGCGCCGTGCGGCGCAGCAGCGATTCGAGTCCGCGGGCCGCACCGGCGCGTACCATCGGATCGGGCTCCTCCAAGCCGGTTACAAGCAGTCGTGCCGTGGCCGCGTCGGTAGCGCGCCGGACATCGGCGGCGGTCGTGCTGTCGGCCGGGATGCGCCCCACGGTTTCATACAGCACGGCCCGCACTGAGGGGTCGCGCTCGCTCGCCAGCCGCGCGGCGAGATCCGTGCGCGCCCGCATCTGGCCCAGCGCATTCACGGCCTCGCGGCGCACGCTCACCGCGGGGGACGACAACAGGGGCACCACGCGAGGCGCGAGGGCCGGCTGCTCGATGCGCCCCAGCGCGCGGACGGCCACGCGCTGGAGCGCGGTGTCCGACCCCACCAGCGCGGCGTCCAGCGCGGCATCGAGGGTGCGCGCATCGGTGCCACGCGCGTGCTCCGCGCGGAGCAGGTCAAGGAGGGCAGGGCGCGGCAGCGGCTGCGCCTGCGCCGCCTGCAGAAGGAACGGGACCAACAGCCACATGGCGGACATCCGGAAGAGGGTCGACGCCCAATATGCGTGGCCCCCGCGAACACTGCACGGGCGCGTGACGTATTCTCCCGCAGCCCCGTGTGTTTCCTCTTTCCTCTCTGGAGCCTCCATGCCGTCCGTCGGGTTCGCCCCTACGTCCCTCGCCCCGCTGACCGTGACGGCGCTGGTGTGCGCGCTGGTCTCGGCGGCGCCCGCGGTCCCGCTGTCGGCCCAGGGGGCCGCGAAAACCAACCAGTACGGCAATCCCGCCACGGTGAAGCCCGCGCCCACGGCCGCCGCGATCACCGTCCGCGACCTGCAGATTCGCCTGTATCAGTTCGCTGACGACTCCATGCTCGGCCGCCAGGTGGGCCGCGTCGGCAACCGGAAGGGAACCGATCTGATCGCCGCCGAGGTGAAGCGGCTGGGGCTGCTCCCCGCCGGTGACAACGGCACGTATTTCCAGGTGCTGCCGTACCACCTGCGCAAGTTCACCGAGCATTCGCGGTTGACGGTGGACGGCAACCCGATCGCGTGGAACACCGATTTCGTGGCCGTACCGGGGACGCGCGCCCCGCGTGTCATTGCCGGCGCGGAGGTGATTTTCGGCGGGACGCAGGGCGACTCCACGACGCAGATCTCCTCGGCCGATGCCGCGGGACGCTTCGTGGTGCTGCTCCCCAATCCCAACGGTCCCCGTGGCGGGCAGGGGCCGGCCTTCGCGGTGCGCGGCGGCGGGGCGCCGGCGCGCTCGCGGTTTGACGACGCGGCGGCGGTGG
>CANJOX010000247.1 GCA_947475795.1 Gemmatimonadota bacterium | reverse complement strand
ATGGCGTGCGAGTTGATCTGGAACCCCGCCTTGAGCCCACGTTCGGCTACCTCGCGGATGTGCTCCTGCGTGCTCTTCAGCAACCCCGAGTTGTTCGGGTCGTCGCTGTACGGCTCCAGCAGCGCGGCACCGCGCGAGCCCATCGCGCCGTCGGCGTACAGCTTCACGGCGCGCACCCACAGCTGCCCGTCGTACATCGCCGACTGCGGTCCCTTCGCGAAGTAATGGTCGAGCGCCGCCTTGTCGTCGCCGATCATCACGTACAAGCGGAGGTTCAGCTCCTTCGCCTTGGCGAGCTCTTCGTACGTATCGATCGCCGTGCGCGTAGCGCCGGCATCGTGCATGCCGGTGAGTCCCCAGCTGTGCATGAGCGCGATCGCTTCCTTGAGCGCGCTCTTGTACTCGGCCGCCGTGGGTGCCGGCACTTTGGCTTCGAGCACATCACTGGCATTGTCCACGAACACGCCCGTGGGATTGCCCTTGGCATCCTTGATGATCTGCCCGCCCACCGGCGACTTCGAGGCGGCGGTGACACCGGCCGCCTTCATCGCGGCCATGTTGGCGTACGTCGCGTGCCCGTCCACCCGCTCCAGCAGCACCGGATGATCGGGGAGCGCCGCCGTGAGCGCGTCGTGCGTGGGGAAGTCGGTCACGCCCCAGTCATTCTGATCCCACCCCCGGCCCGTGATCCACGTGCCCGCGGGCACCGACTTCGACTTGGCCACCACCCGCGCGATCACCTCGGCCAGGCTGTTGGTGCCAGTGAGGTCCACCGACCGCAGCGTCTGGGCCAGCCCGCTGAAGTGCGCGTGCGCGTCCACCATGCCCGGGATCACCGTGCGTCCACCGGCGTCCACCACGCGGGTGTTCGGTCCTTTGAGCACAGCGGCTTCGCGCTGCGAGCCCACGAAGGCGATGCGTCCGTCGCGCACCGCGAACGCCTCGACCAGCGGGCGGGCGTCGTCGGCGGTGTAGACACGCGCGTTGGTGACGATCAGGTCGGCGGGCGCCTTGGGAGCGGGGGTTTGAGCCGACAGGCAGAGCGGGGCGGCAACGAACGCCGCGCCGACGAGGGAACGCAAAGCGGGCATGGAGCGGGGGTGAGAGGGTCCCGCAAAGAGTAACGCGGGGCAACCATGATGGTCACCCCGCGTTCGCCCTACTCCCTGCGTGCTACGTCCTACTCACCACTGAGCCGTTACTTGGCCGGCGGCAGGATCACGGCGTCGATCACGTGGATCACGCCATTCTTGGCGGCGATGTCCGTCTTCACAACGTGCGCGTTGTTGAGCATGACCGTGCTGCCCATGAGCATGACCTTCGCCTCGGCGCCCTGCACCGTCTTCGCGCCCTTGCCGTTCAGCTTCACGACGTCGGCCGCCATCACCTTACCGGCGACGACATGATACAGGAGCACGTTCTTGAGCGCGGCCTTGTCGGCGAGGAGCGCGTCGAGCTGCGCCTTCGGGATCTTGGCGAAGGCTTCGTCGGTCGGGGCGAACACCGTGAACGGGCCCGGGCCCTTGAGCGTCTCGATCAGGCCGGCGGCCGTGAGGGCCGTGGCGAGGGTCTTGAACGAACCGGCCGCGACGGCCGTCTCCACGATGTCCTTGTCCTGCGCCTGCGAGACCGTCGGGGCCGCCATCGCGATCATGGCAGAGGCCACCAGCATGAGCTTACGCATCAGATCGAGCTCCAGAAAATCAGTGTTTGGGTTTAGGACCAACCGGTCCTAACATGAGATTGAACACGGGCTCTGGTGTGCTGGTTCCGCGATCATGAGACTGTGACAAAGGGTGTCGCGGGTTCGGAACACGAGATCTAGCGGCAGCGCGGTGGCCAGACGATCCCCGGCGGACTGGCGGTGCGGCCGCGGCGCCCGCAGACTCATTGCGGAACGCGACGCGGCGGCACCGACCCTGACGTCCCGAAGACCACAATGCCTAATCAACCTGCCTCCCTTACCCCGCCGACCGCCCCGCCCGTGAAAAGTGGCTCGGGCGCCGTGGGCATGCTCATGGGATCCGTGGGAGGGTTGGTCGTCGGACTCGCCCTCGGGATCGCCGGACATGAAACCGGATCGACTGTCCTCGCCGGCGTTGGCCCCTACATCAAGGCGTTCGGGGCGGGGTGGATGAATGCACTGACCGCTCTCGTGTTGCCGCTGATGGTCGCCAACATCGTCACGGCGGTCCTGCAGAGCCGGGACGCCCGCGCCACCGGCAAGATCAGTGCGTACGCGCTCGGACTGTTCGTGGCGGCGCTACTCCTGGGGACGGCATTCACGCTGGTGGTGGTCCCGCCGTTCATCTCCGTGCTCCCGCTCGATGCCAACGTGGCCGCCTCACTGTCGGCCACGCTCACCCCCGCAGCGCGCGCGGCGGCGGCGACGGCTCCCGCGCTGTCCACGCCCTCCGACATCGTGAGCGTGTTCATTCCGCGCCACGTGTTCAAGGCGGCGGTCAACGACGATCTGCTTCCCATCCTCCTCTTCTCGATCGCCTTCGGCTTTGCCGTGAGCCATGTGCGCGGCGCGGGGCGCGACCTGCTCGCGGCGGTGTTCAGCGCCCTTGCCGAGGCGCTGCTCGTGCTGGTGAGCTGGATCCTGAAGCTCCTCCCCCTCGGCGCCTTCGCGCTGGCGTATTCGTTTTCCGCGGGGGCAGGAATGCAGGCGGCCGGCGTGCTAGCGCAGTTCACCCTGATCACCTGCGCCTCCATGCTCGCCTTCACCGCGTTGTTGTACCCGGTGTCGGCGCTCCTGGGCGGTGTCTCGCTGCGGCAGTTCGCGTTGGCCGTGCTGCCAGCGCAGATCGCCGCCGTGTCCACCCGCTCGTCGATCGCCTCGCTACCAGCGTTGTTGCAGGGGGCGCAGACACACCTGCGCCTGGACCCCGCCGTCGCCAACCTCGCCCTGCCGTTGTCGGTGGCCGTGTTCAAGGTCAATCGCACGATCTCGTCCACCGTGAAGATGCTGTTCATCGCCCATCTCTTCGGCGTGCCACTCGGGCCGGCGCAGATCGTCGTCTTCACCGCGACGATCGTGATGCTCAGTTTCACCTCACTGGGTGTGCCGGGCGGCGGCACTGCCTTCAAGTCGATGGCGGCCTATCTTGCCGTGGGATTACCCATCGAAGGCGTCATCCTGCTGGAGGCGGTCGATGTGATCGCCGACGTGTTCAAGACCCTGCTCAACGTGACCGGCGACATGTCAGTGGCCGTCATCCTCAACCGATTTACCGCCGCGGCGCCCGCAACAGCGCTTCGATCGCCCGCGCTTCCCGCGGACCCGACGTGAGCCACGTGAGGCGTCCGTCGGCCGCAATCACGCAGTCGTCCTCGATGCGCACGCCGATATCGCGGTCGCGCGCCACGGCAGCGGCCTGCCGCGTCTGCCGGCACTGCCGCTGGCCGTCACGTGAACAGTCATATGTGGCGTCGGGTGATTCGATCAGGCCGAGGCGGGCCAGGCGGCAAATTCACGTGCGCCGATGGCCGCGGGGCGCTCGCCGGGCGCTGGCTGCGCGCCGCCACAGACGGTGACAGCAGGAGGGCGACGATGCCCGCCATCAGGCGCCGTACGCTGTCGCGCCGCGCGATCGTGTCACGTGCGCGTGCGGCGTTACCGCAGCAGCGCGCTGCTGATGACGCTCTCCAGGAGACCCAGCCCGAAGTAGGCGATGAGCACCGTGATGTCGATCATGCCGATGGTGGGCACCACCTGACGCAGCGGGGCGAGGAACCATTCGGTGAGCACGTACGACCAGCGCCACCACTTGGAGTACGGGCCGCCGCCCACCCAGCTCGCGATCACGCGGGCAAAGAGCGCGAGGCGCAGGACACTGAAGGTCCAGCGTACCAGCAGCGCCGCGAGCGAGGCGGTGGAGCCGCTCATGTAGGCCAGCATCGCCAGCTGATCGCGCAGGAAGCCGACGGCCGAGAGCAGCACGAGCCCGCCCACGACGACCGCCGCGAGCGCCCACCAGGGCGCGGCGTATGGCGTGCCGCCGGCGCGGAGGATGCGGCGCTCCATCGGGGCGATCAGCCACGGATCCACCCGGTCGCGGGTGAAGCGCGCGAGGGGGGAGAAGGGCGAGATCCGGCGGGTGCGGGCGCTGTATGACACCAGCGCCGCCACGGCGGTAAGGGCACCGGCCGCAAACACCGCAGGGCGGAGCAGGGCGAGGAGCAGATCGAGGAGACCGACGGCAGATCCGAGCATACGGGAATGATACTCAGGCGCCGGGGCTGGGGTTCAGGGGAGCGCCCCCTGCAGCGGGTGCGCGGCGTTTTGACCCCGGTCGCAACGCGGCGGTGGGACGGTGGCCCGCCCGCACCGTATCGTGTGGTTCGAGCGGCTGGTTCGCCCTTGCGTGCGTGAGACAATAGACCGATAATAGGACTGAGTACCATTGCGCCGTTTCCGCTCTCCCCATGTCGTGGCTGGCCCGGTCCATGAACTCGAGGCGTTTCAGGCGGCTGTGGCCGCCGGAGCGTTTCATGCGTATGCCCGATCGGCCCGAGACCCAGTTATCGGCGTGTTTGGGTGCTCGCGCCGCGAGGCGGGCCGCATCATCCAACGCATCGTTGCCGGCCTTACGTCTGCCGACTTTGCGCGTAGCGTGAAAATGGACAATGGCGCCACTGCCGACGAGTACGGACGGATGTACGCGGACCTTGGCTGGTATGTAAAACTGCTGTTCAATCGCGATGACGGTGAAGCAGAGGTGTGCTCCTGTCACCTCACCCGTTTCCCGCTGACCACCCGCACGGTGCGCCTCGAGGCATTCGACCCGTATGACGACTAGACGCACCCCAGACTTGCGGCCCGATGCTGTCGTCCTACGGTGCGCTGCCTGTGGAGACGGACAGTTTCAGGAGACCAACGTCGAAGGCCGTGCGTTTCCCTATCGCGACGAGCGCGCGCTGACGCTGACGCAGGCCCTGCTCCTCCCGGTGTGCACCGTCTGCGGGGAGGTGCGGGAATCGGCGCAACACGCCGCTTCGCTGGACCGCTTGCTCCACGCAGCATACGTCGCGCGTCGCGCGGCGCAGACGCGCGAATTGGTCGCGCAGTTAACGGCCGCCGGCTGGCGACAAGTGGACATCGAGCAGACGATGGCACTGTCCGCGGGCTACCTCAGCAAGGTGATCAGGGGGGAAAAGCTCCTCGCGCCATCGACCTTCCGCCATCTGATCCATCTGGCGCGGCACCCCAGGGAGTCGCTCCGGGATCTGGCACCGTTCTTCCCACAGTCGCGTGACATCGAGTCGGCGCTGGAGCGCCGCGGGGCGTTTGCCGCCTCGCGATGAGCGTAATCGGTTTATCCCCCTCCTCGAAGAGCGGCACGGTGAGGGCGGGCAGCGGCAGTCCAATCGCCCTTTGATTT
>CANJOX010000246.1 GCA_947475795.1 Gemmatimonadota bacterium | reverse complement strand
TGTGCCCTACCGATCCTCGAGCAGCACGGCGCGCTCGGCACTGCGGCACAACCGCTCGTCGCTGCGACAGAAACTCGTGCGCAGCGTCCCGCGAATCGGGAGCGCTGACCGGGCCACCGTGACCGACGCGCGCTCCACGAAGTAGGCGCTGTCTTCGGTCACGGTCGGGGCACGCAGCAGGAATCGACGGCCGTCGATTCCTTCAATGACGGGGGGCAGCAGCGCGTTCACGCGGGCCCCCGGCTCCACCGAGATCGTGAGCCGCACGGAGTCGGTGCCGAAGGCGAGCTCGAGATCCGGCGGCACGACATCCCGTAGCTCTTTCGATATCTGGGGCAGCTGCGGCAGTACCGAAACGATCGGCGCTCCGGCCTTCGGCTCCGGTGCCGGAGCACGATCACCGGCACAGGCGGCCAGACCTAGAGCGGTCACGGCGAGCAGACTGTGCCGGCGGGTGGAGCAAGAAATCGACATCCCTGCAAGCTAGCGCGTTCAGTTGCCGGCGGGGCGGCGCGGCGGAGCCGGCAGCGTGCCCTTGTTCGCGACGGCCTTTTCGATCGCCTCGATCGTGACCTTGGTGCGGAACTCCACGATCTGCTTCGCCCACTCCGTCGCCTTCTTGCGGTCGGCCAGGGACACCCCGTTGATCGTCAGCAGCTTCGCCTTGGCGCGCTCGTCGTAGCGAATGGACTTCGGATCATCGATGAACATGTTCAGCGAGATTTCCGGGTCGTCGTGGAGCCCCTCGGCCACCGTCTGGTGCACGCCGAACTGCTCCATGTGCTTGGCAACGCTGGCGTAGTCGTAGTACTCCTGGATGTGGGCGACGATTGGATTGCCCTGCCAGAGCTTGGTCACCGAATCGGCCACCCAGCGCTGCCCCGCCTGATTGCCGCCGCTGTCACCGATCAGGATGATCTTGGTAAACCCATGCACCTTGAGGCTGTGCACGAGGTCGGTCAGCACGTTGCGGAACGTCTCCTCGCGCATGCTGATCGTACCCGGGGACGCCATGTGACCGCTGGCCGGGCTGATGTTCCCCTCGGGCACGAACTTCACGATCGGCGCGCACAGCGCGTTGCCCAGCTTCCGGGCGATCGCTTCGCAGTTGGTGTGCAGCACGTAGTTGTGCTTGCCCGTCACGAGCCATGGGCCGTTCGGCTCCATACCGCCGGTGGCGATGATCGCGGTGGTCTTGCCGGCTTTCATTGCATCGCGCACGTCGATCCACGTCATCTCCTCCATCCACACCGTGTTGGGCGCGGGGAGCGGATTGACGACCTCGACGCAGTTGTACGGGTTGGCCGAGCAATTCCCACCGCCGATGCTGCGCGGATCGCGGGGCTGGCCACCCTGCGCCGACGCGGTGCTGCCAAGCGCGATAGACGCGGCGGCGGCCAGCATGGCGGGCCGGAGAAGCGCACGATGGGGAGCGCGTGGACGATTGCCTCTGGTCATGGCGAAGCCTCGGTACGGATGAACGGTGGGGGTCTTCCGGGGTGTGACGAAGGTGGAAGCGAGACGATGACGCCGAAATCGCGACTTCGCCAGAGCGGAGAACGCGGCAAATGCGTATAGTTTCGCAGTGCCCGTCCACGACGGGCCCCGATCGACTCCCACCCCCGGACACCATGGCCTTCCCCGCCCGTCCTTCCGCCACGCTGGCACTCTCGTTGTCGGCGGCGTTGTTCACCGCCGTGCCGTTGGCTGCCCAGAGCGCCTCCGGCGCCGCACCCGCGCTCACGCTCGCCGAGGTGCGTGCCCTGGTGGAGGCGCATCTGGTGGTGTCCGCCATTCATGATTCCAGCGACAACAGGGCGGCGCAGCAGAAGAACAAGACCAATCAGGCACAGCAGGAGTTACAGCTTCAAAAACGGGAGCTGATCTCGGCCGCGCTGGCCAAGAAGGGGCTGGCGGACTCCGTCTTCTCACGGCGTCGGTTTCTGGTCAGCAGCGACGCCACGTTGCGGGCGCAGTTCGACAGCATTCTGGCGGCCATGACCGGCGCGCCGCTTCCCGGAGTGGTAGCGGCCGCGCCGCTGGCGCCCGGCGCGGTGGCGGCTTCGGCGCTGCCGGCCGGTCTGGTTGGGACGCATATCGGCCATGTGGTCTCGAGCTTCATGGATACGCCCGACAAATCTGGGTTTCTTCCCATGGCGCTCGCTGAGGCAAAGATCGCCGCCCAGCACGCCGGCTTCGCGGCGCGCACGCCCGACAACCTGCAGGCGATGCAGACGCACGCGGGGCATATCATCCACGCCATCGATCCCACCCAAGCGACGGGGGGACCGGGCAAGGGCTTCGGTATGAAGCGCGCGGCCGGTGGCATCGCACAGCACATCGAGCTCGCGGCCAAGGAGCCGACTGCCTCCCCGAATGTGAAGACGCACGCCACGCACATCGCGACCGCCGCGCGCGCCACCATGTCGCGCGGCGATCAGGCTATCGCCCTGGCCAAGCAGATTCAGGCGGCGACGACCGCCGCCGCGGCGGCGTCGCTGATGTCCCAGCTCGTCTCGTTGTGCGATCAGTTTATCGCGGGGACCGACATCAACGCCGACGGACGCATCGGCTGGGCCGGTGGTGAAGGTGCGCTCCAGCAGGCGCAGGAGCACGTCACCCTGATGCTTGCGGGCGAGAAGAAGCCCTGATCGGTGCGCGGTGTCCGGCGCACCAGTGCAAAACAAACGCGGCGCCGTCACATGTGACGGCGCCGCGTTGTACATCGGTGAAGCGGATCAGCAGGCGACGCAGCGATGGCTGTTCTTAGCGCCGAGCTTCTCGAGCAACTGGATGGTATCCGGGAACGGACGGAGGCGTTGCACAGGACCGTTGGCCATGTCGACCGTGGTCATGCCATTGCGTGCCACGGCCTTGGGATCGGCCCCCTTGCTCACGAGATACTCGATCATCTCGTTGTCACCGCGCGCGGCCGCGTGATGCAACGGCGTGTAGCCGTTGAGGTCACGCTGGTTCACGTCGGCGTGCAGCACTTCCACGAGATACTTCATGGCCGGCATCCACCCGTCGGTGGCATGGCGGTGCGAATTACCGGCGAAGCCATTGCCGTAGCCCACGCCTGCCGCGGCATGCACCGGATAGACACCGATACCCGCCGGCACCGCCTTCGACGCCGAGTCGATGGCCGGACTCATGACGAAGGCCGCCGGCCCCTCACCGAAACCGCCGGGGAACCGCGCCCGGTTACCACGGGCCACCGGCGCACGGTACGAAGGAACCGTATCGATCGCGCCGTGATCCTTGAGCAGCTTCATCGCCTCGACGTCCACGGCGTACGTCGCACGCCAGAACGGCGTGGTGCCGTCGAGCGCCTCGAGGCCGCAGTTCGCGTTGCCGCAGTTGTTGAAGGCGAAGAACCAGAGATTCTTCCGCAGGCGCACATTCACGTCGGCGCCCGACTTCAGCATGGCTGACATCAACTCGAGGTGGGTGACCTTCTGGGTCTGCACCGCTTGCGGCTGCGGATAGCGTGACCGCGGCGCCCACATCGTATTGAGCGCCGCATACAGCGGGGTGAGGCCGGCGCTGCTCGCGATCTTCACATCGGCCCCACGCTTCACGAGCGCCATCGCCAGATCGAAGTGCCCGTTGATGGCGGCCATCAGGAGCGCGGTCGTGCTGTCACTGGTGGTGACCTCGTTGATGTTGCCCCCTCCGTCGAGGATGGCCAGCGCCGCATCGATGTTCCCCTGACGGGACGCGTGATGCAACGCCGTCATGCCACCCATGCTACCCACCGTGGCTTCGTAGCCCGCCACCTGCCCTTCGAACAGCTCGGCCGACTCCGTGGTCTTGGCCACCGGCCCGCTCGTGAAGAGCGTCCGTCCGGCTTCGATCGCTTCCTGGATTTGCGTCGGCGTGAGCTCCTGCGTGGGCGGCGCGGCCACGCCGATCTTGTAGCCCCGCAGCGCGGGATTCGCGGCCGGCGCGGCGGCGGAAGGCGCGGCGGCTACCGGTGCGGCAGCGGGAGCCGCTGGAGCGGGCGCCGCCGGAGCTGCTGCGACCGGAGCTGGGGCAGCGGCCGGCGCGGCGGCCGGCGCGGCGGCGGCCGGAGCCGCCATGCCCGCCGAGGCGGCCGCGCGATTGCGCGCCGCCGCCGCGTCAGCGGCCAGCTTCTCCGCGGCCTTGGCGGCCGCGTCGATGATGGAGTCACGCGTCTTCTGCGGCAGATACGAGAAGAGCACCTCGTTGCGCTTCTTCGCCGCCGCCTGCTGACGCGCCAGCTCTTCGGTCAGGTCCACGCTGCGCGTGCGGATCGAGGCGTCAGCACCGCCGGCCAACAGGGCGCGCGCCGCATCGCCGCGATTCTCAGCGGCCGCGAACATGAGGGGCGTCTGACCCCACGCCGACTCTCGTGCATTCGGATCGGCTTTCTTCGCCAGCAACGCCTTCACCGACGCCGCATCACCCGCGCCCGCCGCGAGGTGCATCGCCGTGGCACCGGTCGCCGTCAACGTAGTCGCGTCAGCACCGGCCGCGAGCAACGCCTGCACGACCGTGCCATGGCCGGCGCGCGCCGCCACATGCAGGGGCGTGTAGCCACCGTTCCGGGTGGTCCCGGTGAGTTTTGCGCCCGAACGCAACAGAAGCGTCGCCATCGCCACATCACCGTGATCGGCGGCCCAATGCAACGCCGTCATGCCGTCGCCCTGCGCCACGTTCACATCGTTCTGCTGGGCAATCAGCGCACGCACCTTTGCCAGGTCGCCTTGCATCGCCGCCTGGGCGACGGCCGGTGCCACACGGGTATCGCGTACGGCCGGCTTCGCCGTGGCGACGCGCACCACCGACTTGGCATCCTGCGCCGTCGTCTGCGCCGCGACCGGGCGCAGCGCGCCCGAGACCAGCAGCAGCGCGCCGGCAACGCCGACGCGCACTCCGTTGCGATCGATCATGATCCGCCTCAGGTGTAGAGGGCGAACGGCGACACGCTGTCACCGAAGCTGGGAACGTCGATATCGTACTTGTGCAGCAGCGACAGCATGACGTCGGCCATCGGCGTGCCGTCGGGCGCCTTGAGGTGCGTGCCGCCCGGCACGAAGTGGCTGTCGCCACCCATGAGGAGCAGCGGGCAACGGCGATGGTTGTGGATGTTGCCGTCGGCCATCGGCGAGCCGTACACGATCGTGGTGTTGTCCAGCATCGAGCCGTCGCCTTCCTTGGTCTCCTGCAGTCGCTGCAGGAAGTAGGGCAGCATCGACATGTGGTAGCGGTTGATCTGGTTGAACTCGAGGATCGCCGACTCGCGGCCGCCGTGGTGCGACGCCGGGTGGAATCCCTTGTTCGTCCCCGACTCCGGGAATGTGCGGCTCGAGGCGTCACGACCGGTCTTGAACGAGAACACGCGCGTCATGTCCGACTGGAACGCC
>CANJOX010000245.1 GCA_947475795.1 Gemmatimonadota bacterium | reverse complement strand
TCGGCGGGCACGCCGGGGCCGTATCGCGATCGCACGGTCGAAGAGAACCTCGACCTGCTGCGCCGCATGCGCGCCGGTGAATTCGCCGACGGCACGCACGTGCTGCGCGCGAAGATCGATCTGGCGCATCCGAACATGATCATGCGCGATCCGCTGCTGCTGCGTATTCGTCACGCGCACCATTATCGTCGCGGCAACGACTGGTGCATTTACCCGCTGTACGACTTCGCGCACGGCCTCAGCGATGCCCTCGAGGGGATCACCCGGTCGCTGTGCACGCTGGAGTTCAAGGACAGCCGCGAGATCTACGATTGGCTGGTGCAGGAGGCCGGCTTCGAGAACCCGCCTACGCAGATCGAATTCGCGCGCCTCGAGCTCGACTACACCATCCTCAGCAAGCGCAAGTTGCTGCGTCTGGTGAACGAGGGGCACGTGACGGGATGGGATGATCCGCGCATGCCCACGATTGCGGGGCTGCGTCGTCGTGGGGTGCGTCCCGATGCCATTCGCGAGTTCTGCGAAACGATCGGCGTGGCACGCAAGGATGCGCGCGTGGAAATCGCGGCCTTCGAACATGCCGTGCGCAACGACCTGAACATGGAAGTGCCGCGCGTGTTGTGCGTGCTCAATCCGCTTAAGGTCGTGCTCACGAACTATCCCGAAGGGCAGGTGGAGGATCTCGACGCGCCGAGCTTCCCGCACGACGTGCCGAAGACCGGCTCGCGAAGCATGCCGTTCTCGCGCGAGTTATATGTGGATCGCGATGACTTCATGGAAGATCCGCCGAAGAAGTTCTATCGCCTCGCGCCGGGCAAGGAAGTGCGGTTGCGCTTCGGCTATCTCATCACCTGCAACGAGGTGGTGAAGAACGACGCGGGTGAGGTGATCGAGCTGCGGTGCACGTACGATCCCGCGACGCGCAGCGGTCAGGCGCCCGACGGCCGGAAGGTGCAGGGCACGATTCACTGGGTGAGCGCGGCGCAGGCATTGTCGTGTGAAGTGCGCGTGTACGATCGCCTCTTCTCGCAGCCCGATCCGGACGCCGTGCCCGAGGGGCAGGACTTCATCTCGGCGCTCAATCCGCAGTCGCTGGTGGTGATTGCCGATGCCAAGATCGAGCCGAGTGTGGCGAACGATCCGATCGGGTCGCGCTATCAGTTCGAGCGGACGGGCTACTTCATGAGTGAAGTGGAAAGCAGCACGCCGGAGAAGCTGGTGTTCAACCGGATCGTGGGGCTCCGGGACAGCTGGGCGAAGGAAGTGAAGCGGGGGTGAGTTGCATTGTGGTCCCATGCGTAACGGGGGTGACGGAGTTCCGTCGCCCCCGTTGCACGTTGGGGCATGAGTGTTCTGCCGCCGAGTTGCCAAAACCGCCGAGAGCCGAGCAAACTATGGGCATGCCAATCGCGCACGAGCGTCGCTGGTCGGTGGAAGACGTCTGGGCGTTGCCGGACGATCCGCGACATCGCTACGAGACCGTGGACGGAGAGCTGCTCGTGAGCCCGATGCCACGGTTCGCGCACCAGCGCGCCGTGTCTCGCCTTGGGCTGTTGCTCGGTGACTACGTGCAGCGCCAGCGCGTGGGCGAGATGATGTTCTCGCCGTACGACGTCGTGCTCGACCCCTTCACGCTGATGCAGCCCGACGTGCTCGTGATCGCTCCGGTGGGCCTCGAGGTCGTGCGGGGGCAGGCGCCGCCGCCCCCGCCGTATCTCGCGGTCGAAGTGTTGTCGCCGAGCACGGCGCGGGCCGATCGGTTGCGGAAGCGGCCGCGGTACCAGCGCGCGGCGATCGAGTGTTGGCTAGTCGATCTCGACTCGCAGCTGGTCGAGCGGTGGACGCCGGACGTGGATCGCCCCGAGATCTGTGCCGAGCGATTGGCCTGGCAGCCGACGGGGGCGCCGGAGGCCCTGGTGCTGGATATTCCCGCGCTGATGCTGGCGATTCTCGGATCGGATGAGGCTGGTGCGGAGGGCACTACCGTCCAGCCGTGAGTGCTCTATATTTGGATTTCCAACGGGTTTCGGCCGGTTGGAAGCCAGCTGCCCCTTAGCTCAACTGGCAGAGCGTCTGACTCTGGATCAGAAGGTTCCAGGTTCGAAACCTGGAGGGGCAATACAAAGCGCCGCTTCGACTTACGTCGTGGCGGCGTTTTGTTGTTCCGGCGGGCCAATGGAGGGGACACTTGGTTCGGTCCCGCGGATTCTGCGCTAGGCGCTCGTCGAGGGTTTTGCGGACGCCCTCGAAACGAGGGGGAAATCGGCCGGCGCGCGGATCGAGCGGACCGACAGATCCACGTCCAGCTGCGGCCAGTGGAGATGATCCGCGCTCGGCCACTCTACGTTGGTCAACGCGCCGATGGTGGCCTGCCGGAACCACGGGAAGTCCTCGAAACGCACAAGGAGTTCCTCGTCGCCCAGCAACAGCCAGAAGCCGTGCCGCGAGACGTTCGTGACTTCAGGCGCCGAAGTGGCGAAACCAGGCATCGCGAATTTCCCCAGTGTGGCGTTCGACAACGTCCTGCGCATCAGCCACTTGGCGGCCCGTGAGGCCGACCGCGTCAGCAAGTGTCACTTCTGGTGAAAGCCAGAACTTGGCCTCGCCATCCGGGTGGGACACATGCACATGCATTCTGGGTTCCTCGCGCGAAAAAAAGAACAGGCGGAAGGGCCCCTCACGCAGGACGGTCGGTGACATGCGACTAAATATACCCGCGCTGAGAGTGTGCGCCGCCGGGCCGGGCCGTGGTGAGGGTGGGCGCGCCTCTGGATCAGACGGTTCCAGGTCCGAACCCTGGAGGGGCAATCGCAAACGCCGTTTCGACTTACGTCGGGGCGGCGTTTTGCGGTTCCGGCGGTACCGGTTGCGTCGCGCGCCCCCCCGCGATCGACCGCGGTTCGTTCGGCACAACCCGTGTGGAACGATCCATGCAGGCCATGTACTCCGTGCATCGCCCCGGGCTGCTCTTCAGTCCGGCACGATGTGCTTCCCCATTGCACGGAGTTGTCATGCCATTGACCGCCGCCCAACGACACCATCTCGAAGACCGCCTGCGCGAGGAACGCGCCCGCCTGACCGCCCATGTGCTCGCCTTCCTGAGCAACGAGTCGTCCGATGACAGTCAGGATCTGGCCGGCGATCTCTCCAATCGGCCGATCCATCAGGCGGACCTCGGCACCGACGTGGCCCGCGAGGAGCTCGATGCGGCCATCGCGACGCGCCGTTCGGCGGAGCTCGCCGAGATCGACGCGGCGCTCGAGCGGCTGGCGTTCGCGCCGGACACGTTCGGGCGTGACGAGGTGACGGGTGAGGAGATCCCGTTTGCCCGGCTGGACCTGATCCCGTACGCCCGCACGAACATCGCCCGCTGACGCGCGCGACCCCGGCGACCCAGGGCCGTGCCCCGTGCGGGAGAGGCGCCGCGCGGGGCGTGGCCGCCGCTTGCGCGTGTCCGTCGCTGGCGCGTTCCTTAGGCGGTCGTCTTGGACGTTTCCTCCCGCCCCCGCCTGCCATGGTTATCGACTCCACGCCCCGCCGTCAGCACGTGGCCCCCGTCACCCGTGTTGCCTCCGTAGCACGGCACACCGCCCCGCACCGCACCATACACGCGCTGATCGCCGCCGTCGGCTTGGCGCTGCCCGCTCTCGCGCATGCCCAGCAGAAGGGGCTCGACGAGGCCGACATCATGCGTCTCAAGGCGGTGGGGGGCGTCGCGCTCTCCCCCGATGGCGCGCGCGTGCTCTACACCGTGAGCGCGTGGGAGCACCCCAATGCCAAGGGCGACACCGCCCTCGGCGACCGGCACGAACGCCGCTCGCATGTGTTTCTGGTGCCCGCCGCCGGCGGTGCCCCGCGCCAGCTCACCTTCGGTGAGCGCGGCGAGTCGCAGCCCCAGTGGTCGCCCGATGGCCGCACGATTGCCTTCGTGACCGCACGTGGTTCGGGCACCGGTGACGACGCCCCCAAGCCGCAGCTGTGGCTGCTGCCGGCGGACGGTGGCGAGTCGCGCCAGCTCACCACGGTGCGCGAGGGTGTGTCGTCGTTCGTGTGGTCGCCCGATGGTGCGCGCGTGGCGATCGTGGTGCGTGATTCGCTCACGCGCGAGCAAGAGGCCAAGCTGCGCCGCCGCGACGATCCGCAGGTGTACGAAGGGGACTTCCGGCTCAATCACCTCTGGGTGGTGGACGTGGCCTCCGGGAAGGCCACGAAGGTGACGTCGGGCGCGTACACCGTGAGCGGGGTGCCGAACTGGTCGCCCGACGGCAAGAAGCTCGGGTTCCGTGCGTCCCCGACGCCGATGATCCGCGACGAACGCGGCAACGCCTACGTGGTGGATGTGGCCTCGCTCGCGCTCGATGCGATCACGACCACGAACGACGCCGAGTCGGCGCCGCAGTTCTCGCCCGACGGTAAGACGCTGGCGTTCACGATGCTGCCGCACGAAATGGCGCCGCATAAGGACGGCATCATGCCGCGCACGCTGCGCAACGCGCGCCTGGTCACGTTCGATCTGGGCACCCGCGCCATCACCAACCACGCCCGCGCCGATTTCGACGTCAGCCCCGGCGCGCCGCGCTGGTCGCCCGACGGCAAGGAGTTGTGGTTCACCGCCAGCGATCGCGTGTGGAACACGCTGTATGCCTACGACGTGGCGGGGAAGCGCTACAGCAAGCGCACGACGGACGTGCTGGTGCAGGGGCTGTCGGCCAGCAGCGACGGCGCGACGCTGGCGATGGTGCTGGACACGCCCAATCTGCCGGGCGAAGTGTATGTACAGCGCGGCGCGGCGGCGCCCACGCGCGTCACGACCACCAATGCGTGGCTCAGCGAGCGCGCGCTTGGCGAATCGCGCGTGATCACGTGGAAGTCGAAGGACGGCCGCGCGGTGGAAGGGGTGCTGCTGTTGCCCGTGGGGTACCGCGAGGGCGTGAAGGTGCCGATGGTGGTGTCGGCGCACGGTGGACCGACCGGCGCGCACACCAACGGCTTCAAGGCGGGGACGAGCCCCGGCCAGACGTATGCCGCGCGCGGCTGGGCCGTGCTGTATCCCAACCCGCGCGGTTCCACGGGCTATGGTGAGTGGTGGATGCACGCCAACACCGGTGACTGGGGCGGCGGCGATTTCCGCGACATCATGACCGGCGTGGACGAGGTGATCAAGCGCGGGATCGTGGACTCCACGCGCATGGCGTTCGAAGGGTGGAGCTACGGCGGCTACATGACGTCGTGGGTGGTGTCGCAGACGGGACGGTTCAAGTCGGCCATGATGGGTGCGGGGCTGCCGTCGCTGCTATCCATGGCGGGCACCACGGATATCCCGGGCTACATCAACACGTTCTTCGGCGATCCGCAGTACGACGGATCGATCATCAATCCAAGCATCCGGAAGTACCTCGAGCGCTCGGGGAT
>CANJOX010000244.1 GCA_947475795.1 Gemmatimonadota bacterium | reverse complement strand
TTCCATCTCCACCCCAGTCTGCGAGGTGGTTCTGACGAATCCCTCGACCCGAAGGCCCGGCAGGGATGCATCGATGTTAACCCGGACCTCGATCGTGGACAACGGGAGCGGGTGGCAGAGGGGGATGAGATCCGCCGTCCGTTTCGCCGCCTGGATCCCCGCCAGGCGGGCCACGGGGATCACGTCACCCTTCTTTAACGTGTTGTCCTGTATGGCTTTGAGCGTCTCCGGCGCCATCCGGATGGCGCCCGAGGCGAGCGCCGTGCGCACCGACATCGGCTTGTCGCCGACGTCCACCATGGTGAAATGTCCGGCCGCATCGAGGTGTGAGAACGCGCGTCCGGCTGGTGCCGGCTGGTCTGGAATCACGGGCGCAGGGTCCGGTGAAGGGAAGCAAGAAGGGACGCGCCAAGCAGCTGCGGGCTCACGTTGCCCTGGGCTTTGGCTTTCGCCTGTTCCACCAGCACGACCGCCGATGCCGCGCGCCGCGCGTCGGCGTCGCGCCCTCCCCCCACGAGTTGGCGGGCGCGCGCGTGCAGGAGATGCGTGAGGGCGTCGAGCGTATCGGTGAAAGAACCACGGGCACCCGCCACGCCTTGCCGCGCCGCCGCCTTGACGCGTTCGGCCGCGCCATCGGGCGTGGACGGCTGGAGCGCCGCCTCCAGCAGACGGCGCGCCCCCGCGACGGCGGCCGCCATGGCATCGCCCGCCAACAGTTCACCGGGGGCGCCGTTCATGCGGGCAATCGCTTCGTCGTGCGGCATCCGGGCCGCGCGGCGCGCCACCACCGGATCCGCGAGAAACGCCTCGGTGTCCGCGCGCGTCAGGGTCGGCACGCGGATCGACACCACGCGCGACTTGATGGTGGGGAGCAGGTTCCCGGGTTCGCTCGAGGTGAGAATGATCGTGGTGCCGGGCGGTGGCTCCTCGAGCAGCTTGAGGAAGGCGTTCGCCGCCTGGTCGGCCCCTTCCTGTGACACCATGCGTTCCGCGTCGCCCACCACGAACACCGTGCGGGCGGCCATCGCGGGGCGCACGGCGGCGAGTTGCACCAGCGCCCGGATGGTGCCCACGTGCAGCCCCTCGGTGCCTGACGACGGTGCCCAGAGTCCCTCGGCCTCCATCCGCTCGGCAATCGCCTCGCGGAAATCGGCCTTCACGTCGTCCACCGACGGATTCGTGAGCCGGGGGCGCGGAAAGAACCAATGCAGGTCGGGGTGCACGGCGCGCGCCGCATACCGGCACTGCTGACACTGGTCACAGGGCGCGTCGAGGCGCGCGCTCAGGGCGCGGTCACAGAGCAGGTACTGTCCAAGCCAGAGGGCGAGCCGCTGTTTGCCCACCCCGCGGTGGCCCTGCAGCATGAGGCTGGCGGGCAGCCGGTCATCGGCGGCGGCCGCGGTGATCCGGCGCCGCAGCGCGACATGTCCGTAAAGCGGGCGGAGCGACATGTGCGCAATATGCAGAGGTCACCGTCGTCCCCGTCAGTCCGCCTTCAGCGCCCGGATGTCTTTCCCTATGTCGTGTCGCCGCGTCTTTGCCCCGGTTCTCGGGCTTGCCCTCGTGCTGGCCACGGTCCCCGCCGCCGCCCAACCGCGCGCCCGCACGCTGGGGCTCGCCCCCGGGGTGTTCACTCCCGGCCCACACAACGCCATCACCGACGTGGCGGGGGTGCGGGTGGGACACGCCACGATCACGCTGGGCGACTCGATCCGCACGGGCGTGACGGCCATCGTGCCGCACGGGGGCGATCTGTACCGCGACCGCGTGCCGGCGGCGCTGCACGTGGGGAACGGCTTCGGCAAGCTGCTCGGGGTCACCCAGTTGCGCGAACTCGGCGAGCTCGAAACCCCCGTGCTGCTCACCTGCACGCTGTGCATCTGGCAGGTGGGCGATGCGCTGGCGCAGTACATGCTGGCCAAGCCGGAAAACGACAACGTGCGCTCGATCAATCCGGTGGTGGGTGAGACCAACGACGGGCAGCTCAACGCCACCCGTTCGCGCCCGGGACTCGCGGCGGCGGTGGGGCGCGCGCTCGCGGCGGCGGATAGCGGCGCGGTGGCCGAAGGGAGTGTCGGGGCCGGACACGGGACGGTGATGTTCGGCTGGAAGGGCGGCATCGGGACGTCGTCGCGGGTGCTGCCAGCCTCGCTGGGCGGTCACACCATCGGGGTGCTGGTGCAGGGCAATTACGGCGGCGTGCTGCAGATGGCGGGGGTGCCCGTGGGGCAGCTGCTGGGGCGATATGCCTTTCAGCGCGACGTCCAACCGACCGGGGCCGGTCGCTCGCCGTTTGACGCGCCCGCGCCGGGGGACGCCGGGGCCGAACGCGGCGACGGCTCGTGCATGATCGTGATCGCCACTGATGCCCCGCTGCTGTCGCGTAACCTCGAACGGCTGGCGGCGCGCGCCGTGATGGGGCTGGCCCGCACCGGCTCGAGCGCGTCCAACGGGTCGGGCGATTACGTGATCGCGTTCTCCACGTCACGCCGCGTACGGCGCGCGCCCGAGGCGGCGCTGAACACCAACGACGAAGTGGGGAACGACGCGATGTCCGCACTGTTTCAGGCGGTCACGGAGGCCACCGAGGAGGCGCTGTACAACGCGTTGCTGACAGCCACGCCGGTGACCTCGCGTGCGGGCCGCGTGTTGCCGTTGCCGGTGGACTCGGTGCGCGTGCTGCTCGAGGCGCGCGGCATCCGACCTGCCCGGTAATTTTCCAGATCACGCCCTCGTGCGGTTCGTGTTGCCTCGTACTTTTCCTGCTATGAATTCTTCCGCCATTCCAATGTCTACCCGCGACCACGCGGCGGGCCGCTCGCAGGGCGTCGCCCGCGCATCCGCGAACGCCGTGCCGTGGCAGCTGTCGGCCGTGGTGTTCGCGGCTACCAGCGTAATTGTGGGATTGGTCTGGGACATCTCGTGGCACATGACGATCGGCCGCGACACGTTCTGGACGCCGGCGCATCTGGCGATCTACACCGGCGGCGCCGTGGCAGGACTGGCGTGCGGTGCCGAGGTGCTCCGTCGCTCGTTCTTCGCGGCGGTGCGCCCGGCTGATGGCGTGACCGTGTGGCGCCTCTTCAACGGGCCGCTGGGCGGATGGCTGTGCATCTGGGGCGCGGTGGCGATGGTCACGTCGGCGCCGTTCGACGACTGGTGGCACGCCGCGTACGGCCTCGACGTGAAAATCGTGAGCCCGCCGCACGCGGTGCTCGCCCTCGGATTCATCAGCATTCTGGGCGGCGCGCTCGTGATGGCCAACGCCGTGCAGGGGCGCGACGCGGATCACGCGGCCACGGGTGACGCGCCGTCGGCGCTGATGCCGTGGGTGGTGGCGTACATGAGCGGCCTCGTGCTGACCATGCTGTCCGTGTTCACGACGGAGTTCCACAGCCGTGAAGCCATGCACCTGGGCAGCTTCTATGCGGTGTCGTCGCTGGTGTTTCCGTTCGCGCTCGTGGCCGCCTCCCGCAGCACGCGCCTGCGCTACGGCGCGACGGCAGCGGCGCTGGTGTACACGGCCCTGATGTGCGTGCAGCTGTGGGTGCTGCCGCTGTTCGAGGGGTCGCCCAAGCTCGGTCCCATCCGCACCGCCGTCACGCACATGGTGTCGCTCGATTTTCCGCTGTTGCTGCTGGCACCGGCGCTGTGCCTCGATGTCGTGATGGAGCGCCTCCGCACGCGGGGCGCGTGGACGCAGGCCGTCGTGCTCGGGGCGGTGTTTCTGGTGGCGCACGTCGTGACGCAGTGGCCGTTCGCGGAGTTCCTCGTGAGCGACGCGTCGCGGAACTGGTTCTTCAACACCGACAACGTGCCGTACCAGATGCCGCCCGATTGGCCGCGGTCGCTGCGTACGTTCCTCGCGGAGCCGGCGGCGGTGACGGCGCGCGGCGGCGCGATTGCGCTGGTGCTGGCGGTCCTATCCGCGCGCGTAGGGCTGGCGTGGGGCTCGTGGCTGCGAGCGGTGCGCCGTTGAGGCGCCGTCGTCGGTGGGTGGGCGCGCTGCTCGCGACCGTGGGGGCGCGGCTCACCGCCGTCGGGGCGGCCTTGCTGGCGTGCGTGCTGCTCTCGGCGCACGTGGGCACCAATCAGGTGGTCTTCGAAGGACAGGCGGGAGGATATCCCGTGCGCGTGCGCATCGATCCGCCGGGGGTGGTGCCGGCGCAGGTGCCGATCACGGTGCGTGTGCTCTCGGGCACGCCCACACGGGTCACGGTGCGCGCCGCGCAGTGGAACGTGGGTACCAAGGGCGCGCCGCCGGCGGAGGATGCCGCACCGGTGCCGGGCGATGCCGGGGTGTGGGCGCACGACCTCTGGATCATGACGGCCAACGTCTACGCGGTGTACGTCGCGGTCGAGGGGCCGGCAGGGAACGGCGCCGTGCTGGTGCCGATGCAAACAAGCGCCACCCGCACAATGGGGATGGAGCGCGGCATGGGGGCGTTGCTGGCCGCCCTCGGGACGCTGCTCGTGGCCGGTCTGCTTACCATCATCGGCGCGGCGGTGCGCGAGGGCCCGGTGCCGCCGGGGCAGGCGCCCTCGCCCGAGCGGCAGCGTGGGGCACGCGTCGCGATGGCGTCGGGGGCGGCGCTGCTCGTGCTGGCACTCGGCGTCGGGGCGGCGTGGTGGAAGGTGGAGGAACAGGCCTACGCACGCCGGTTGCTCAAGCCCATCGCGATGCAGGCGTCGGTGCGCCTCGTTGATGCCGACCGGGTGCTCACGATGGCGATCACCGATTCGCTCTGGCGGACCGATCGCTTCCCGCCACTGGTGCCGGATCACGGCAAGCTGATGCACCTGTTCCTCATGCGCGCGGACGGCGCCGAGACGGAAAGTGCGCTGGCCCATCTGCACCCCGTGCGCGTGCATGCCGACACGTTTGTGACGCGCGTGCCACCGTTGCCGGCGGGCCGCTACGTCCTGTTCGGTGATCTGCTGCTGCAGACCGGCGCGCAGCGGACGCTCGTGGACACCATCGAGGTGCCGGTGGCGCCGGTGGTACCCGGTGAGGCGGGCGTCGCGTCGGTACTCACGTCAATGCTCCCCGCGCTCGACCCTGACGACGCGTGGAGTCGCGTGACGCCCGTGACGTTGGGCGCGGCGTATCCGCTGGCCGGCGGCGGCACGCTCACGCTGGCGGCTGACGCTGCGGTGGCGGCGGGGCGTGACCTGCGGCTCACGGTGCAGGTCGCCGACGCCGACGGCACGCCGTCGGTGCTGACGCCGTACATGGGCATGGCCGGTCACGCGATGGTGCTGCGCCGTGACGCCGGCGTGTTCATGCATCTGCATCCGATGGGGACGGCCAGCATGACGGCGCAGGCACAGCTGATCCGGCGCGAGCGTGGCGACAGCGCGCGGCGCGATTCGGTGCAGATGCTCGCCGAGATCGCGTCCATGCCGGCGGTGGAGGTGATGAACGACGCGGCGCACCGCATG
>CANJOX010000243.1 GCA_947475795.1 Gemmatimonadota bacterium | reverse complement strand
GAGCAACTGTCCGGCGGCCGGGACATCGGTTCCGTTGCGGAGCCATGCGACCGTGAGGGCGACGGGTCCGAGCTGGACGATGCAGCGATCGGGGGACAGGCGAACCGTGGGCGGTTCGATGGAGGTCTGAACCGCCAACACCTTCGTGGCAGCGACGAGACCCTCGGACAAACGAGCAAACTCGCGCGTGCAGACAGCCTGGGCGCGGTGTGATGACAAAAATGAAGTGCGAGCAGCTGTATCGCGCGGATCAAACGCGCGTTCGGCGGGTGCGCTCTCAATCATGCGTGGTTCCCGGTGAGAGGGGACAACGCCGAAGCGCCGTGTGGCGGACAGAGGTCCGGGCACACGGCGCTTCGGGACGTCATACGCGATTCGCGTTACGCGAAGCGCTCATGACGAAAGGGCTGAAGGCCCGAATTAGCGACCCATCCGCGTGACGTTCTCAGCGGCCGGACCCTTCTGGCCCTGCACGATGTCGAACTCAACGGTCTCGCCTTCGGTCAACGACTTGAAGCCGCCGCCCTGAATGGCAGAATGGTGAACGAAGCAATCCTTCTGTCCGTTCGCCGGGGTGATAAAGCCGAAGCCCTTGGCGTCGTTGAACCACTTGACAGTGCCGGTCGTACGCATCGCGATACTCCTGTTTCTGATATGGTGCTGGTGTCAGTCGGAGCACGCGGACAGACGAGCCGATGCAGAACGGAACCAACCACCTGGTACTCGTGATCAACCTCACGACGGTCGCCACCACTCGGTGACTGCGCTGCAAACAAAAAAGACCCGCTCGATTTGGCAGGCCCGTTTCTATCGGAACTTGTCCATACGCCGAGACGCATGCATCGCTTCAAGGAAGGTACAAGGTCTTCCCCGGAAACGCAAACACTCTGGCAACTCTTTTTTGGTGATCCCGGCGACCTAGCTCCATATGGCACGGTCACTTGCCTACATCCACGAGTCCTCCACGAGGCGCCCAACCACCGGCATGGTCCAGTTCGCCAGATCCCGGTGCCAAGGCGACCATAGCGGTCTGCCCTCGGGCGCCCGGCGGCTATACTCCCGTATGGCACGAATTTCCCGGGATCGAGACGACGTTCACATCGCCTTGCTGCGTGGCGTCAACGTTGGTGGTACAAAAAAGGTGCCGATGCTGGAGCTCCGCGAGCTGGCACGCAGCCTCGGCTTCGGTAATCCGCGGACTCTGTTGAATAGCGGCAATCTGGTGTACGCCGCCCACGGTAAACCCACCGAAGAGGCCGCGATCGCCCTGGAACAGGCTATCCTGCACCGGATGAAGGTGTCCACCAAGGCCCTGGTGGTGACCGCCGCGGAGCTCGATCGCATTATCGAGGAAAACACCCTCGACGGCGACGACGTCGATCCGAGCTGCCTGTTCGTATCGATCTGGCGTGACGCCTACGATCGCCACGCCCTCGTTCCGCTACTGGAGCAGGACTGGGGCGACGATCGCCTCCAGCTGGGCACGCGCGCCGCGTACCAGCATGCGCCCGATGGCGCGTCGGAAAGCGACCTCGTCGACGCCGTGGCCGAACTGCTTGGCGACCGCGTGACGGGGCGGAACTGGCATACCATCGGCAAGCTGCAGGAACTCGTGGACGACGTCGCTGCCGCCGCCAACGCCGACGCGTAGTCCGCGCCCGCCCCGGTTCTGGACGCGCCGCGCGCTGGCACTCGGCGCCTTCCTGTGTGGCGCGCTGGCGCTGGTGCTGGGAACGCCCCGGACGCTGAGCAGGCGCGACACGATGGCGGTGCAGCGTGCGGCCCTGCTCACGCTGTTCGTCACGCGTGAACACGCCGGGCAGCTCGTGCTCTGGAGCGACACGGCGCACACGTCACCGACGGTGCTCCTACTGCGCGAGGTCGGGCTGACACTCGAGACGCAGCCGCCGGACACGGCCGCGCTCGCCCTGCCCATGCCGGTGCACCTCGAGTCGCTGGCGACCATGGAGCAGCAGTTTCGTGCGTCGCCCGATGGATGGGAAACCTGGTTCAAACGCTTCCCGGCCAGCAGTGGCATTATCGCGCTGACCCGTCCGGTTCTCCTTGCGACGTCGGCCGATGGTCTCATGCGCGCGAACGTGGTGGTGGCGCGTACCTGCGGTGAGCACTGCCACTCGGCGTGGCGTGTCACGCTGCAACGCATGGTCGACGGCGCTTGGCGCACGCGTTCTGTCGAGCCCGTCACGCTGCCGCGCGACTGAACGGCGATTCGCGCCCGCGATTCGCGGCCGCGATTCGCGCCCGCGGGTGGCGCTCGTGGGTGGCGCCGTCGCGGCCCACTCCGCACTATATCGCGACGGGGCAGACGCTCGCCCTCCCCTCACACTTGGCCGAGACGTGCATGATCAAGATCGTCAGCATCATTCTCCTTGTCCTGCTGGGCGCGCTGCTGCTGCTGGCCTCGCGCCAGCCGGACGCGTTCGCCATTGAGCGATCGGTGGTGGTCTCCGCGCCCGCCGAGATGATCTTTCCGAAGATCGCTGACTTGCATCAGTGGAGCGCGTGGTCGCCCTACGACAAGCTCGATCCGCAAATGAAGAAGGTGTTCAACGGCACGCCCGGTGCGGCCGGTGCGAGCATGTACTGGAACGGGAACGCCAAAGCCGGCGAAGGCACGTTCACGGTGCGCGAGCTGATGCCGCCGTCGAAAATCACGATGCAGCTCGATATGCTGAAGCCGATCGAAGGACACAACGTGGTCGAGTTCAACCTCGAACCCACCGACGGCGGTACGCGTGTCACGTGGGCCATGCGGGGGGCGAATTCTTTCCTCTCCAAGATCGCCGGAGTCTTCATGAACATGGATACCATGATCGGCAAGGACTTCGAGGACGGACTGGCCTCGCTCAAGTCGCAGGTGGAGATGAAGTGAGCGCCGAGGCCGTGGCCAACGGGCTCGGTACGCCGCACGAGGTGGCGCCGGGCGCCGGATCGTTGTGGGGATCGGATCACCCCGACCGTTGGTACGTGGCGCTGGCGGGATACATCGCCGCCATCGCCGCCGTGCCATCGGGCCGGCTCGTGGCGCACGATACGTGGTACCGCACTGAGCTGCCCACGCTGATCGCGTCGCGTACGCCGGGCCACGTAGCGCACGACGACCTGGTGCGCATCACCGAGTGGAAGATGGCGCGCGGCGTGTGGCGGGCGCCCAACCTCGTGCTGGTGCGCAGTAATACGCCGGACGATGTGGTGCATGCGAGTCGGTCGGCCGCCGAGCAGATCCCGCACCCCACGAAGCCGGTCACCGCGCTGGTGGCGCTCAAGGGTGTCGGTGCCGCGACGGCGTCGGCGTTGCTGGCGGTGATGGCCCCGTCGGTCTACGCGTTTTTCGACGAAGACGTGGCCGCGCAGGTACCGCAACTCGGGCCGGTGGCGTGGACCAACGGCTACTACGCCAAGTACGCGACGGCCCTGCGTGAGCGTTCTCAGCAGCTGTCGGCGTCATTCGGCAGCGCGTTCACACCGGTCATGGTGGAGCGCGCCCTGTGGGCAACACGGGCCGCTACCAGACTGACGGCCACCTCGTGATGACGGCCGATGTCGTGATCTGCGGCGCCGGTATCGCTGGCATCGCCACGGCGCACGCGCTCGCGGTGACGCACGGCGTGCGCCACGTGATGCTGGTGGACGATCGCGCGCCGCTCACGCTCACCAGCGACAAGAGCACCGAAGCGTATCGCAATTGGTGGCCCGGGCCTGACGACGCGATGGTGCGACTCGTGAATCGCAGCATCGACCTGCTGGAGCGGTGGTCCGATGCCAGTGCTGATCGCTTCGGTCTTAATCGACGTGGCTATCTGTACACGACGCGCGATCCCGACACGGCGGCGCGTTTCGTGGCGGATGCACAGCGTGCGACGGAGCAGGGAGCCGGTGTGGTGCGCACGTATCGGTCGGTGACCGAGGCGTCCACGTACCAGCGCAGCCCGCACCGCGGCTTTCGCGGCGTGCCTGCGGGTGCCGACCTCTTTCTCGATCGCGACGCGATTCGCCAGCACTTTCCGTGGATGCACCCCGATATCCTCGCGGTACTGCATGCACGCCGATGTGGATGGTTCAGCGGACAGCAGCTGGGCATGTATCTGCTGGGCGAAGCACGCGCGGCCGGCGTGCAGTTGGTGAGTGGCCGTGTGGAGCGCGTGCGGCAGAGCTCGGGTGCGGTGGACGCGGTGGAGGTGGCCTGCACCGACGGCACCACGCTGCGTATTGCCACGCCAGTGTTCGTGAATGCAGCCGGCCCGTATGCGGCGCAGGTGGGCGCCTTGGCTGGCGCCGAGTTGCCCCTGTTCTCTGAAGCGCACTACAAGATCGCGATGGAGGACACCGCCGGTGTGATCGATCGCGACACCGGCCTCGTGATTCTCGACGATCCGCAATCGCTCGAGTGGAGCGAGGAGGAGCGCGCGGAGCTCGCGGCGGACGAGGCCACGCGCTGGCTCACCGAGCCCATGCCGGCGGGCATTCATCTACGTCCGGAAGGCTACGGCGCCAGTCGCACGGTGTTGATGCTGTGGGATTATCACAGCGCGCATCGGTTCAGCGCGCCGGAGTTTCCGATGCCCGACGATGCCCTCTACCCGGAGCTGGTGCTGCGTGGCATGACGTCGCTTGCGCCCGGACTCGCCACGTATCTCGAGCGGCTGCCGCACGCGTACGTCGACGGCGGCTACTACACCAAGACCGTGGAGAACCGTCCGTTGGTGGGGCCAAGCGGTGCACGCGGCGCGTTCGTGTGTGCCGCGTTCTCAGGCTTCGGTCTCATGGCGGCGCCGGCGTGCGGCGAACTGCTTGCCGCCCAGATCGTTGGTGCCGCACGCCCCGAGTACGAACGCGCCTTCCTGCCCACGCGCTACGCCGATCCCGCGTACGTGGCGCAGCTGGCGAACTGGGGCAGCACCGGACAGCTGTAGGCCAGCGGACGCGCCGCCTACGGTCGCGGTGCGTTGCGCTTCACCTGTGCGTCCATGATGCGCAGCAACTCCTGATTGCTCCACGGTTGCCAGCCGTGCGGCTTGAGCGGACGGCCGTAATCGAACTGGCCGGCATAGTACGGTCCCTTCCCCGGCTCCTTCGTGCTTTCGAGAAATGTTTCGAAGCGGTACACGCCGAGGTTGAGGAAGTAGTTGTCCATGTCACCCACAGCCACGTGCAGCTTGCCCACCAGGCGCGGTCCGATCGTGGCCCAGTTTCGCTCCACGTAATCGCGCAGGTCGTAGCCGTTGGCGCGCATGGCTTCGGCCACGGTCTTGTCGATGACCCCGGTGCGCTTGTCCCACAGTGGCTTCGGATACCCATCGGCCCCGACCGGCGCCCACGCGGCCTGCCAGCCGTCCCACTGGCCGCCTGAGCGTCCCTTGGTCGCGATCACCAACTCGGCGGTATTCTCCTCGCGCATCGTGAGCTCGGTCATGCCCTCGGGCGAACGGCTCGACGGCACTTCGCGCGGCAG
>CANJOX010000242.1 GCA_947475795.1 Gemmatimonadota bacterium | reverse complement strand
GGCCGGTGGTCGTTTCCACACCCGGGGTGTGATGCACTTCGGGGTGTCCGGGCGTGAGGCTCTGCCACTGGCGGAAGCGCTTGATTTCGGCGAGCGGCAGGTCGTACCCCGCCATGTGCAACGTGCCGTACAGCAACATCGAGGCGTGACCGACCGACAGCACGAACCGGTCGCGGTCGGCCCACAGCGGGGCGGTCGGGTCGTGACGCAGATGCCGCGTGTAGAGCGCGTAGGCCAGCGGCGCGAGCGCCATCGGGGTGCCCGGGTGGCCGGACTCGGCCGCCTGCACGGCATCCATGGCCAGGGTGCGGATCGTATCGATCGCGAGACGCTCGGTCTCGGGGAGGGCGGCGGAAGGCACAGCGGACACGGACAACGCTCCGGTAGCTCGGTCAGGGCGGGCGCTCCCGTGGAGTGGGCGCCACAGCCGTGCAATCTAGCCGATCCGGCGCGCGCCGATGTACCGACCTCAGCAACAGATCAGTCGGTGAGGTAGCGGTCCCGGATCAGGGCGAGGTGGTGCGCGCAGTGCCCGGCCATCATCCACGCGAGCGCCCGTGGCGAGATCGGATGGCCGCTGGCCACCCCGAGGCGCCCCCATGCGGTGTCGTCCAGTGACCGCAGCAACGCCAAGGTCGCCGCCCGGGTCGCGTCGAATTCGGTCAAAATGTCTGATAATGCACGGTTCGCGGAGCGGCTTTCCGGCACCCAGGCGTCGTGATCGAACCCCGGGAGTGGCGTCACGTCCCCCCGTGCCACCCGCATCGCGCGGTAGCTGAACACGCGCTCCGTGTCGGCCACATGGACCAGCGACTCAGCCAGCGTCCACTTGCCCGGGGCGTAGGCATACGCGCCGCGGTCGGGGCCCGCCGGCGCCAGCAGTGTCCGCAGCGCGGCGGGCTGCCCCGCGAGCAGCGCGCCCAGGTCGTCGGAGCCGGCTGCCTCGAGCGCGCGCGCGGTGGCGTCGATGTAGGCGGCGGCGAAGGGGGCGTGCTCGGACGGCGACGGACGCGTGATGTGCATGCAGGGGACTCCGGGCGATGGGTTAAAAGCCGAGTCCGAACAGAATCGCCAGACCGGCGTGCTTTGGCGAGAGCGGCGCCTCGGCATCGGGGCTGATCGTGCGGACGCTGCGGGCGTAGCGCAGTTGCGCGTACAGTCGTCGCCGCCCGAGTGGGCCGGTCACACCGAGTCCGGCGACGCCGGCCACCTCGGTGCGTGTGAAGGGGGTGTCGATGGTGTACGAGATATCGTCGGGTGCCGCGCAGCGCGACGAGAAGGTGGAACCGCCGGTGGCGAGGTCGGTCTGGCAGCGCACGCGGACGCCCAGCTGCGGGCCCGCGACCACGAACGGATGCCAGGGGCGATTCCGCGCGGCGTCGAGCCGCAGCAGCACGGGAATCTCGACGTAGTCGACGGCGATATCGATGGTGGCCGGCCCGCCGTCCACCGGCGCGAACGACGTCTCCACCCGTACCCCCTTCTGCGTGTAGTTCACCTCGGCTTGGAGCGACCAGTCATCGCGCACCGGCAGCGTGGCAAAGACACCGGCCTGGGCGCCGATGCGATCCGCGCGCGCGAAGGGAAACCCGCCGAAGACCCGTGTCGGGTCGAGCTCCGTGATGCGGGCAAACGTGAGTCCGCCGTGTGAGCCGAAGCGGACCCGCTGTGCGCCGGCCCCCGTGGACAGGGAGACCGCTGACGCGATCAGCAGCAGTCCCCGACGACGCCATGTCATGTTCGCTCCCCCGTGAGACGTATTCCCGGCACGATCAATGCGCCGGCAGGGCCCCCGCGAAGCCGAGGGACTCGAGCACGAGCATCACCCCGTCCGGATCAGAGACCGATCCCTGCGCCATGCGGGGAGAGCCGCCACCCCGCCCGCCCACCGCCTGCAGCGCCATCCGGAGCCGCTGCCCCGCGTCGATCCCGGTGTCCTCGGCCGCCGCCAGCAGCACGGCGCCAAGCGTGGTATTGGTCACCACGACTGCACAGTACCCGAGCGCGATCAGCTGCTGCGCGAGCGGTTCGGCCTCCTTCACCGGCAATGTGGTGGACACTACGATGCGGCGCACCCCGTCGCTGTCAGGGATACTCGCCGTCCAGAGCGCGGCCGCCTCGTAGCGCGCCAGCTCGGCGCTCAGGCGCTTCCGCTCGCGTTCGCCCTCGGTGAGCCGCTGGAGCTGCTGTTCCACCAAGCCGGGCAGATCGTGCGGGGCGGCCGACAGGGCGCGCGCGGCGCGCGTGAGGAGATCGGCGTCGGCGCGCGCGCGCGTCACGGCCCGATGGCCGCACACGAACTCGAGGCGCGTGTGCCCCTTGGTCTTCTCGGCGCGGCGCAGCAACAGCGCCCCGACCTCGCCGGTGCTGTCCATGTGCGTGCCCCCGCAGGCGCTGCGGTCGATCCCCTCGATGGTCACGATGCGCAGCTCGCCGTCGCGATCGCTTGGCTTGCGGAGCCCCGTGGCCGCGGCGGCGTCTTCGAACGACACCGTGACCGGCCGGTTCTGTACGATGAGTGCGTTGGCGCGGCGCTCGAGGTCGGCGAGTGCCGCCGGATCAAGATCCTCGGCGGCCACGTCCACGGTGTTGGTGTCGTCACCGAAGTGGACGCTGAGCGTGGGCCAGCCGTAGTGGTCGGTGAGCATCGCTGACAACAGGTGCTGCCCGGTGTGCTGCTGCATGTGATCGAAGCGCCGCGTCATGTCGATCTGTCCTACGAGCATGGCGCCGATGGGGACACCGATGGGCTCCGCAAGGCAGTGCGCGATCCGCTCGTCTTCGTCGATGACATCGACCACCGCGATGCCGCCCAGCGTGCCCAGATCGTGGGGCTGTCCGCCCGACGTGGGATAGAACGCGGTGCGGTCCAGATACACGCGGCGGCCATCGTCGGCGATATCGAGTACGGCGGCCGTGAAGCGGTCGAGGCGCGCGTCGGTGTAGTACAGGCGGTCGGTCATGCGGGGGCAGGAGCGTCGAGGGGAGCGTCGCGGAGCGGGGACGGGTGCCGATGGTATCTTCCTACGATATGCTGACGCGCAATATGCTGATTCCGCTGTCGACCGGGATGTTCCGGCGTGTCACCACCGGCGCCGTGCTGGCGCTGGTCGCGGCCGGGAGCACCGCGTGCAACAGCCGGTTCTTCCGACTGACCCCGGAGCGTGCCGCGCCTCCGACCATCGTCCCCGCCGCGCCCCAGGTGGCGCCGGCGGTGGTGGAGTCCCCGGAGCCCGAGCCGGTCCCCGCACCCTCTGACTCAGCGGGCGTCGCGCGCGTGCAGCGGCTGCTGCAGGTGTGGCATCTGGTGTCGCTGTATCACCCAGCCGTGATCGAACGCGGCGCTCCGTGGGATTCCGCGTTCATCCGCGCGGCGACGGTGGTGCGCTCGGCGCACGATCCGGCGCAGTTGGCAGCGGCGTACCGTCGCCTGCTGTCGGTGCTGCAGGACCCGCTCACGCGGGTGGAGCTGACTGATACCACCCGCGTAACGGAGGCGACCTCAGCGTTGCCGACCTTTGCGTTCAGCAGCGAGCGCACGCGCGATAGCGTGCTGATCGTGCGCGTCCCGTTGGGTGCGGCGCAGCACGCGCTCTTCACCGACAGTGCCGCCGCAATGGTGCGCGGGGTGCTGGCGACGGCGCCCACGCGCGTCGTGCTCGACGTGCGCGGGTCCGGTGTCATCACCGGTCCCGCCGCGGATTCCCTCAGCGCCGTGGTGGATCGGTTCGCGGCGCACGCGGGACTGGTGACGCAGCTGAACAGCACCATCATCGTGGCGAGCACGGAACGGATGCGGCGCGTGGGTGGTGCGCGGGTGGCCGACGGCCAGTGGTCGCCCGACGACGTCTGGATGACGCGCTCGGGTGCGCCGGTGTTCGCCGCGTCGTCGGCGCCGCGTCGGGTCATGGTGCTGGCCAATCGCGCCACGGTGCTGCCGCGCGCGCTGCTGTCGCTGGTGGCCGTTGGTCGTGCCACGCTGCTGGCCGAGGAGGGGGTAGACGACACGCCGCTGGTGTCGAGCGTGGTGCTGCCGATTGCCGATGGGCTCACGGTGCGGGTGCGCACGGGTGAGTTGGTGCACGCCGACGGCAGCACCGGGTTGGTGGCGGACTCCGTGCTGCCGCGCGCCGCCCTGCCGGCGGACAGTGCGCCGGTGCTGCGTGCGGCGCTCTCGTTGCTGCGCACCGGCCGTGCGGTACGCGGCCACGACGGCGCATCGCGCCTGCCGGTGCGGCGTCTCCCCGCGGTGCTGCCGGCCTATTACGACAGCGATCCGTATCCCTTCATGGGGGCCCGTCTGCTGGCGGCGGCGCGTCTGTGGAGCGCCATCCGGGTGCGTCATATCCATCGCGATCTGTACGACGACGACATGGACGCGCTGCTGGCGCGCACCATTCCCGCGCTCGAGTCGGCCCGCACGGCCACGGAGTATGCGGCGGCGCTGCTGCCCATGGTGTCGGCGCTCGACGACACGCCGGCGAATCTGCGCGGCGCATCAGTCGATTCCGTGCGCGGCCTGGCGTCGGTGCCATTCCGCGTGCGCTGGATCGAGGATCGCGTGATCATCACCGATGTGGTGCGCGACTCCGTCACGACCGCCCTCGGCATCGACACCGGCATGGAGCTCACCGCCGCTGATGGCTTTCCCGTGCCGGCGTGGATCATCGATCATCGCACGGCGGTGTCGGCGCCGAACACGTGGTCACGGCTGCGCACGCTGATGCCGTTGCTGGCACGCGGCCCCGCGGGCGGCGCACTGTTCCGGCTGCGTGATCTCGCCAACCGTGAGCGACAGCTGAACGTGCCGCGCCGCGACGGCTATCTCGCGCCGCTCGCCTTGCCGGAACGCCCCACCATGCGCGCGGTGCGTGCCTTGCCCGGCGACCTGATGTATGTCGACGTGGAGCGGCTGTCGGTCGATTCGCTCACGGCACTGCTGGCGCGTTCGCGCGGTGCCCGCGCGTGGATGCTGGATTTGCGCGGCACCCTCGGTGACGGGCAGGCCGACGCCGTGCTGGCGGCGGTGCGCGCGGTGCCGGCGGCCGTGACGGCCCGCGAGGTGCGGCGGTACGACGGTGATCCCTGTGTGATGCCCACGCTGCGCGACGCGCGCGAGCGCTGTCCGACCACGCGCGAGACGCGCGCGCGGGTGAGCGTGGGTGATACCACCGGTCACTACACCGGCGCGATCGTGGCGTTGATCGATGAGCGGACCACCGGCGCGATGGAACGGCTGGCCGTTGCCCTCGATGCCGTCGCGCGCGTGACGTTCATCGGGTCTTCCAGCGCGGGGGCACCGGGTGAGGTGATGACGGTGGGGTTGCCCGGAGGGCTGACGGTGGCGTTGCCCATCGTCGAGCTGCGCCGCGCCGACGATGCGCAACTGCAGCGGGTGGGGATCACGCCGAGTGTAGAGGCGCGGCTCACGGTGCGCGGCGTGCGCAGCGGCTTCGACGATGTGATCGAGCGGGCGCAGCAGTGGCTCGGGCAGCAG
>CANJOX010000241.1 GCA_947475795.1 Gemmatimonadota bacterium | reverse complement strand
GCGGCGGCGCTCGAAGTCGGCCAGCGGGACGGCCATCCGATCGGCGCGCACCCGCATGGTGTCGACCGCAGCGGGCAGCGCCGACAGGGTGAGCTCCGCGTCGGCCTCTCGGCTGCCATCGAGATCGACTACGCTGCGCAGGGGCTGGTACCCCAGTGCACGGGTTTCGAGCGTGTAGCTCCCCTCGGGTAAGGCGGAGAGGGCCACCTGTCCCGCGTTGCCGGTGGTGCCTTCGCGCGCAGTACCCAGCACGACGACACGCGCCCCGACGACCGGCTTGCCGGCGGCGTTGCGCACGAGGCCGCGCAGGCGCGCCGGGCCGCTGAGACTCTGTCCACGCGCGGTCGTGTCGGTGCGCGCGCGGGTGGCGCTGCCGACCAGCAGGTTGCGGCGTATGAGCCCGTCGGGCGGGACCGTGAGTTCGACGAACCCGCTGCTGTCGGTGGTGGTGAAGGCGCGAACGCTGATCGTGCGGCCGGGGGGGACGCCGCACACCGAGAACAGGCCGTCGGCGTCGGTGGTCCCGAACTGGGCCGGGGTGCGGCGTTCGAGCCCGCGTTCGCTGACCGTGGTCTGCGTGTACTGGGCCCGAACGCGGGCCGGCGACGCCAGCGGGATGCCGCGCGCGGCGCGCACCGTCCCGGTGAAGAGCCCCTGCGGGCGGCCGGGCTGCGGCGGTCCGCAGCGGGCCGCGATCAGCGTGGGCGCCGACGGCGTGGCAAGGGTGAGGGCGAGTGGATCGGCCGTCGTGATCTCGAGGCGGGCGAGCGGGCCCTCGAGTCCGAGGCTGTCGAGGAGCGGGTGCAGGAAGCCGGCTACGTACACCCCCGCCGCGACCGAGTCGAAGCGGAAGACGCCGCGGCTGTCGGCGGTGGCGACCCGAATGCGCGCCGGCTGACCGGTGGTGACCAGCTGCACGGTGGCCCCGGCGAGGGGGCGCATGGCCAGGCTGTCGAACACCTCACCGGTCACGCGCGCAACAGGTGACGATTGCGCCGCCGCGACCGCGGCGGGCACAAGGGCCCCGGCGGCGAGGGCGAGGAGTCCGAGGCGGGAGCGACCATGCGACATACGGGCGAGAATACGGGCGGGGCCCCCGCAATGGTAGGGGCGAGCGGCCGTGGCGTCGGCCCTTGCCGGCCGATGGCACCGCGGCGAGTGTGCGCCCATGTCCATCGCCACCTCTGATTTGCTCTCCGGCGCGCCGGGGCTCCCGCCCGCCCCGTTCGATCCGCGCCCCGTGGTGCTGCACGGCCGTCTGGTCCGCTTGGAACCACTCACCGCGCTGCACGCCGAGGGGTTGCTGGCCGCGGGGCATCACGAGGAACTCTGGCGGGTGACCGTGCAGCCGCCGCTGGTGACGGAAGCGGCGGTGGTGGCGTATCTCGCCACCGCGGCCGCCGCGGCGGCCCGCGGCGACGAGGTGCCCTTTGCGATTATCTCGTGTGACAGCGGCGCCGTGATCGGCTCGACGCGGTGGATGGATATTTCGCGCCCGCACCGGCGGGTGGAGATCGGCGGGACCTGGCTGACCCCGTCGGCGCAGGGGACCCTCGCGAACACCGAAGCGAAGTACCTGCAGCTCACGCACCTGTTCGACGTGCTGGGCGCGGTGCGGGTGCAATTCAAGACCGACCTGCGTAACACGCAGTCGCAGCGGGCGCTGGAGAAGCTGGGGGCGGTGCGCGAGGGGGTGCTGCGCCGGCACATGGTGGTGCGCGACGGGTTTGTGCGCGACAGCGTGTACTACGGCATCACCGACGTGGACTGGCCCGGCGTGCAGCGGCGGCTGCGGGAGCGGCTGATGGCGGGGGCGTGAGCGGCGCTCACCCCCCGTCGTCGAGTGTGAAGACCTGCTCCACGGTGGTGCCGAAGACGCGGGCGATCTGCATGGCAAGGGTGAGCGAGGGGACGTAGCGCCCCTGCTCCAGCACAAGGATGGTCTGGCGGCTGCAGCCGGCGCGATCAGCGAGCGCTTGCTGCGTCATCTCGCCGTGCTCAAAGCGGAGTCGCCGGACGTGATTGCGGATGATGGCTTTGGGCATGCTCAGCTGCGCCGGTAGCCGATCACCACGCCCACGAGCAGCGCCATGATGCTGACGAGGAGGCACGACCAGAACATGGCGTACAGGGCGGCCGACGGCACCAAATGGGTCTCGTGATAGCGCTCGGTGAGCGCGATCATCCAGGCGGCCAGTGTGACGAGCATCGCCGGCGCCTGTCCGCTGCCGGCGGTGGCGACGAGGGCGCGATCGCGCTCGTCGCAGCGGCCGTGGTCGGTGGCCATCCATCGCGCCAGCTGTACGCTATACGCCGCAAAGATGACCAGCGCGGCCAGCACCAGACCGGTGGCGGTCCAGCGCGGGATGTCGTCGCGCCACGTGGCCTCGAGGCCGTGGTGGATCACCACGGCGGCGGCCGCGACCGCACAGAGCGAGAACGCGGCGAGCGTGCGTTGCGCCAGTCGCTGCACGGGGGTGGACGGCCACGATTCACCCTCGGGGAGCACGAGGGCGGGGAGCGACCGTCGCGACGCCCGCACGGCGACGGCCAGCACGGCGAAGGCAACCAGCAGCGTGGCGGGAATCCAGAGGGTGATCATGTCTCTATTGTACAGTAATTCTTACAAAAAGTCCAGTATATCGTACTCATCAGGCATCCCGAAGCCGCGCGCAGGTGGCCACATTGGGGGGGCCGCCCCCCCGCGTTTCCCTTCTTGTCGCCTGCGTCCCTCCGCCATGAAGCTCCTTGTGTTCGCCGCCACGCTGCTGGCTACGACGGCCCTCGCCCCGGTACCGACGGCCATGGCCCAGTCCTCGACGCCCCGGCCTGTGCGCGCGCCGCGTGCGTTCGCCGTCCCCGAGGCGGCGGCGCTGCTGCCGTGGTCGCAGCAGATCGCCCTGCGCGAAGACTGGCTCACCAAGCGTCATGCGCTGCTGCTGCCGATGATGCGGCGCCACAAGATCGGGATGTGGATCGTGGTGAACGAGGAGTTCCACGATGATCCTCTGTCGCAGTACGTGGCGCCGCCGCGCCCCTATACGGGGAACCGCGACTTCTTCGTGTTCATCGACGGTGGCGAGCAGGGGCTGAAAAAGTACGCGATCACCGCGTACACCGAGGAGAATCTGGCGCGCTTTTTCGACGCGCCGTTCACCGAGCCGCGGCCGCCGGCGACGACGCTGCGCGATCTGTACCAGCAGTACAAGCCGGCCACGGTGGGACTTGGCATTCGCGGCCGCCGCGGACAGACGCGTTCGCTGGGCTACGACGCGTACCGTTTTCTGGCCGAGACGCTGGGTGAGGAGGCCGAGAAAACGTTCGTGAGTGCCGGCGATTTGATCGAGGAGTACCTCGATACGCGCTTGCCGGAGGAGATGGAGCACTACCGCACAGCGGTGACGGTGACCGAGGCGATCGTGAAGCGCGCGCTGTCGAACGCCGTGATCACGCCCAACCGCACCACGGTGGGCGACGTGCGGCGCGCGCTGTTCGACATGCTGGGGGCCGCTGGCGTGCGCACGTGGTTCCAGCCCGATCTGCGCGTGCAGCGGAAGGGGGCGGATATCGCCACGTCACGCGGCTTTCTGGCCGTGGCGCCGGAGAGCACGACGATCCGTCCCGGCGACGTGGTGCACGTGGATTTCGGCATCAGCTACATGGGCTTCGACACCGACTGGCAGAAGATGGCCTACGTGCTGCAGCCCGGTGAGCGCGACGTGCCGGAGAGCTTCAAGCGGGCGATGGCGAACACCAACACGCTGCAGGACGCAGTGATGCTGCGGCACGGCCGCCCGGGGCTGACGGGTGGGACGGTGTTCACGAACACGATGGCCGAGATGAAGCAGCGCAACATCGAGGCGATGGTGTACTCGCATCCGATCGGTACGCAGGGGCACGGGCTCGGCACGTCCATCGACTTCCGCAGTCCACTGCGCAGCGACACGACGGCGCAGAACACGCGTCTGCGCCTAGGGTCGTACATCTCGATCGAGCTGAACACCGCCACGCCGATCCCGGAGTGGGGCGGCAAGAAGCTGTTCGTGATGATGGAGGACGACGCCTATCTCACGGAGCAGGGATATCGTTTCTTCCGTCCCCGGCAGGAGTCGTACTACCTGATTGCGTCGCCCAACCGGATGTAAGGCTGGCCGGGCCGCCTAGTAGGCGTACCCGAAGATGATGTTCATCTCGTCGCTGGAGAGCAGACCGAAGCCGATGGTGCGGTCGGTGACGTTGTTCCACGTCACCACCGACACCAGCGCATCACCGGGTTGCAGCACGAGTGGCGTCTCGAAGTTGGTGAAGCCCGGGTGTTCCCAGTCGGTGTTCACGTACACCGACGTCTCGGTGCCATCGGCCCGACGCAGGCGGATTTCGTAGCGTTCGCCCAGCGAGTGCATGTGCGAGGTCAGGCCGAGCACCGTGGTGCGGACGGCCATGGGGAAGACGGTCCGGATGGTGGTGCGCTGCTTGGGCGGCAGCGAGAAGTTGGTGTTGGCCAGATTGAGCGTGCGTGCCACCGTCTGCACCTGCGCGCGGTCGGCGGTGTAGAGATTGGCGAATGCTTCGCCGGGCAGGTCGATCGGCGCCCGGTTCACGTAGTGCACGTTGAAATCCAGCGACGCATTGGCCGGCAGACGCAGCGCGACCCCGGGCGGAAAACGATAGTCGAAGTCCTGCGTCATGGCGCCCGCGAAATACACGTGGCACGCCATGGGGAGCATGTTGGCGATGTTGAGCGATCCGTCGGTGTTCCGGATGTCGCGGACCGTATTCGCTGCGGGGCGCTGGTTGCACGGGAACGCGGTGCGGCTCTCGTCGAACGTGTAAAGCAGCAGGTGATGACTGCCCGGTCGCATGCGCGACTGAATGCGCGTGACGTACAGGTCGGCGGCGTTGCCGAGCCGCCGGTATACGAACAGCTCGCGCTCCGAGCCCGGCGACACCGCGAAGCTGTCCACCTTGAGCTGGAGCCCGGCGGCGGCCGGCGCGGCGAGCGGCGTGAAGCTGGACGACTGCAGGCGGACGTCGGCCAGCACAGCGGTGTCTACCACGTGCCCCACGCGCGGGGCGCCGGCTTCGATCCAGCGCCGTACGTACTCGAGCTGGCCAGCCGTCACGCCCTTGGTGGTGCCCATCGGCATGAGCTGCCCGTAGTCGCGGCTGTGATGCCCAGGCACCCACGAGAGTTTGTGGTACAAGAGGGAGCTGTCGGCCCGGTACGGCTTCACGCGGGGGAATCCGTCGGCGCGGGCGAACTGTTGCAGCGAGGCCACCCCGACCAGCTGCGCGTACGCGGAATCGCCCGTCAGGACGAGCTGCGACTGGCGTGCGTTGGCGTCGCCGGCGCGATGACAGGAGACACACGACTTGTCGAGAATGTCGCGTTGGATCCGCGCGAAGGTCCCGTCGGTGGCGGCGTTGTTCGTGGTACTCTCGGCGGCCCCGTCCCCGCCGCATGCCGCGGCGAACGCGATGACTGCCAGCAGTGACACGCGCGGCAT
>CANJOX010000240.1 GCA_947475795.1 Gemmatimonadota bacterium | reverse complement strand
CTTCGTCCAGTTCGACACCGGTTCCGTGCGGGACGTTCGTGTAGATTCCTCCGCGTCTGGGGTGTATCTCGAACCGGCCCCCGATAGTCTGGCTGATAGTACCGCGAAGGGGAGCAAACCACCGGCTACGCGACCGGCCACACCACCGGCGAAACCACCGGCCAAACCACCGGCCAAACCAGTATCTGTCCCGCCGGTGGCGGTGCGCCGCGACGCGGTTGGTCGGCCCGAACGTTGGGGCGGGGCGGTCCCATCGGGCCCGCCGCCTTCAGCGGCCGTGAACGAAACGCTGTACCTCACCACATTCCGCCCAAGGTCATGACCGACGCTGCTTCGCCCACGCCGTCCACGCTGGAGGAGACGATGGCGCTGTTCGATCGCATCGTACATGGCGATCGGGCGCTGGCGCAGGCGCTCCGTGCGGTCATCGAGGCCTCCGACGCGCACGGGAGTGCGGCGTTGCACGCCATCGTCGGTCGCTATCTCGAAGATCACGAGGACGGACGGCGGCTTCCCCTCGGCGAGGTGCGCAGCCATCTGGGCACCGCCCTCCTCCCCCGGCTGGCGACCGCCGGCGTGATCACGCTGCCAGTCGGTGGCCTCTTGTCGCCGGAGTCGCCGGTGCACGTCGTCGCGGGGCTCTGGGGGGCGATCCGCGTCCACCGCGCCGATCTCGCGCGCCACTTGGATGACGCCGGTGACACGACACGGGCGGGTGGCAGCGCGCCGGTACCGGCGGTGGCTTCAGTTGCTGGGGACTCTGTGCTCGCCGCAGAAGGGCTGGTGAAGGCGTACCGCGGACGGCGGGTGGTGAACGATGTCGCACTCAACGTGGCGCAGGGGGAGATCGTCGGACTGCTCGGCCCCAACGGTGCCGGCAAAACGACGACCTTCTACATGCTGGTCGGCCTCATCGAGCCGCAGTCCGGCCGGATCATGCTTGACGGCAAGGACATCACGGGCACGCCGATGTACCAGCGTGCCCGACAGGGCATTGGGTACCTCTCGCAGGAACCCTCGATTTTTCGCAAGCTCACCGTCGAGCAGAACATTCTCGCGATTCTCGAGACGTTGCCGCTCTCCGCCGTGGAGCGAAAGAGCCGTCTCGAAACGCTGCTCGACGAGCTCAGCATTAAGCACCTGCGTAACAGCCGGGCGTTCCAGCTCTCGGGCGGCGAGCGCCGCCGCCTCGAGATCACGCGGGCGCTCGTCACGCAGCCAAAGTTCATGATGCTCGACGAGCCCTTCGCCGGCGTCGATCCGATCGCCGTTCACGACATCCAGACGATCGTCGCGGGGCTGCGCCACCGCGGTATCGGCGTGCTGATCAGCGACCACAACGTCGAGCAGACCCTGGACATTGTGGACCGGGCGTACATCATGTTCGACGGGCAAGTCAAAGTGTCCGGCACGGTACGCGAACTGGTGTTCGACGATACGGTCGCGGAGATCTACCTTGGACCCACGCTGACAGCGCGCCTGCGGGCGCGCTTTGCCGAAGCGGACGAGGGAGCCCTGACCGAATGAGAACCGGCCTGCAGCAGAGCACCGGACTCCGGCAGGAGCTCAAGACAAATCCACGCCTGTATCAGGCGATGGATTTGTTGTACATGCCGCTGCTCGACCTGCAACAGCACCTCAAGCAGGAGCTGCTCACCAATCCGTTTCTCGAACTCGTCGAGCCGGAGGATGAGTACGACGAGTCCTCCGATGCCGACGAAGCGTCTGAGGCGCAGGATCTCTCCGAGCCGGAGGCCGCCGTTGAGGCGGAGCCTGAGAAGTCCGGCGACGATGAGGTCGATTGGGAGGCCGTGCTGCTTGATGGTTTCGAAACCGGCGGGCAGCGCGAGGAGAACGAGCAACGGGAATGGTACGAACCGGTCACGGTGGACACCCTCCATCTCTCCGATCACCTCACCGCTCAGCTGTCGCTCCTTGATCTCTCACCGCGCCAAGCATTCCTTGCCGATGAATTCGTCGGCAACATCTCGGACGACGGGTATCTCGCCTGTCCGCTCGAGGAAATTCAGCGTGGTGTGAACGAACTGCTCGAGCGTGAGGCGGAGGAGCGCGATGCCGATGTCGCGCCGTTCACCGACGCGGAGATGCGCGAGATGCTGACGATCATCCAGGATCTCGATCCCCCGGGTGTCGGCGCACGCGACCTGCGCGAGTGCCTGCTGTTACAGTTGCGTGCCGCCGGGCAGGGCGAGGCGCTCGCGTACCGGCTTGTGAACGAGTCGTTCGAAGAGCTGATCGGGCATCGCTGGAGCGACGTGGCGAAGCGGTATGCGATCACGGCGCAGGATGTCCAGTCGGCGGCCGATGCGATTGCCAGGCTGGACCCGAAGCCCGGGCTGCGCTTCAGCGCCTCCGGTGACAACTACATCATTCCGGACCTCGTCGTCGATAAGATCGACCAGGCGTACCACATCTTCCTGAACGACGGGAATCTGCCGCGGCTCAAACTGTCGCAGACGTATCAGGACATCGCGCGCGACAAAAAGAAGTTCGACACCGAAAGCAAGGATTTCATCGCCAGCAAGCTGAACTCGGCGAACTGGATGATTCAGGCCATCGAGCAGCGCCGGCAGACGATGCTGAAAGTGATGCATTACATCGTCGACCGGCAGCGAGATTTCTTCGAGCGCGGCGTGCAGGCGTTGCGCCCCCTGACCCTTCGTGAGGTGGCCGAGGCGGTGGGGATGCACGAGTCGACCGTCAGCCGTGTGACCAACGAGAAGTTCGCACAGACACCGCGCGGGGTGCTGCCGCTCAAGTTCTTCTTCTCGTCGGGTCTCGCCACGAACGATGGCGACGACGTCTCGGCCCGCGGCATCAAGGACCAGATCCAGAAGCTCGTGTCCGGCGAAGATCCGAAGAACCCGCTCACCGATCAGGCGATCGTCGAAATTCTCCAGCAAACCGGCGTCCAGATCGCACGGCGCACGGTGGCGAAGTACCGCGACCAGCTCGGCGTCTTGCCGGCCCGCATGCGCAAGCGCGTCTGAGACGCGTGCCCGATCGCGCCCCCACTCCTCCACGCATGGCCGCCTCCGTTCGCTCCGCCCGCCACGACCCCACCCGCACGGCCGCGCTGCCTGTGGTCGATGTCAGCGTCCTCGTGCCCGCCAAGGATGAAGCGGGGAATCTTGCGCTCTTCCTCGAGCTCTGTGCGGAGACGTTCCGTGCGCAGCCGGCGCGCTACGAGGTCGTGGTCGTCGATGACGGCTCGACGGACGGCAGCTGGGAACTGCTGCAGGAGCTGCGCGCACGGTTTCCATTCCTGCATCCCGTGCGCCACCGGGCACAGCGTGGTATCGCCGAGGCATTGCGCACGGGCTACCTGCAGGCGCGCGGCGATGTGCTGGTGTTCTACCCCGCCGATCTGCAGTTCAAGCCGGAAGACATTCCGCGCCTCGTGACGCCGATTCTCGCCGGCGAGTCGGACATGGTCACGGGATACAAGCAGGGCAAGTACGAGAAGGCGTTCGTCTCCGGCATTTACAACAAGCTCAGCCGTAGCCTTTTCCACGTGCCCGTCCGTGACCTCAACAACGTCAAGGCGTACCGACGCGACGTCATGGCGGCGTTGCCCATGCGCCCGGACTTTCATCGCTACATGATCGTGATGGCGGCGGCACAGGGGTTTACGGTCACGGAAGTGCCGGTGCCGTTGTATGCGCGCCACTCGGGGCGCTCCAAGTTCGGCCTGTCGCGCATTCCGATCGGCGTGCTCGACATGCTCGCGGTCTGGTTCGAGCTGAAATTCGGTCAGAAGCCGCTTCTGGCCTTCGGGATGCTCGGCGTTGCCCTCTTCGCGATTGGCGTCCTGTCGGGCGTCGGCGCGCTTGCGTGGCTCGCGGTGACCGGGCAGGGGCAGCGATGGGTGTGGACCGTGATTCAGACGTGTCTCATGCTCGGATCCACCTTTTTCGCCACCGGCCTGCTGGGAGAACAGATCGCCCAACAGCGGTCGGAAGTGCGCGAGCTCCGGCGTGAACTCGACGATCTGGCCACGGCTCAGCAGATCGCTGAGGCCGATGCGGCATGGCACGACGCGGCGGGTGAGGCCGGGCCTGGCGTCGCTCGCGACGCGCGCTGACCGGCCGCGGCCCGACACCGCGCCCCATGCGGATCCTCTTCGTCACGCACAATGTGCCGCGTTTCGAAGGCGACGCTGCCGGATCGTTCGTGCTGCGTCTGGCCGTTGCACTACAGGCCGCCGGTGCGCGGGTGGAGATCATCGCCCCCGGAGGGGCCGGCGCCGGCGCGGCCGCCACGATCGAGCGCGTACCTATCCGGCGCATTCCGTATGCCAGCGAGGACCGGATGACGCTGGCCTACTCCGGCAGCATGGCCGAACAGGTCACGGCGTCGTGGAGCGGGAAGGTGGCACTCGTGGGCCTTCTGCGGGCTCTGCGACGCGCCGTTCGTGAGCAGATCGACGACGCTGCCGCCGCTGGCGACCCGTATGCGGTCGTCCATGCACACTGGTGGTTCCCCGCCGCTCTCGCGCTGTGGCGGACCCGGCGGGCCGGTGATCCCCCGCTGGTGATCACCATGCATGGATCGGACGTGCGGCTCGCCACTAAGGTCGGCGCGTCGCACGGCATCATGCGGGCGGTGCTCGCGCAGGCATCCGTCTGCACCGCCGTCTCCGGGTGGCTCGCCGACACGGCAAGCCGCATCGCGCCGGCCTCGGCAATCGCCGTGTCACCGATGCCAGTCGATGTGCGGCACTTCGGCGTGCCCAAGCCGGAACCGGACGGGACGCCGGCGATTCGGAGCGGGGTCCTCTTCGTTGGCCGTCTCAATGCGCAGAAGGGGATCGCCGACCTGTTGGATGCCATGGCGACGCCGGCGATGCACGCCGTCGCGGCAGGTGGCGAGCCGACCCGGGCCATCCTGGACGTGGTCGGAGACGGTCCCGATCGCGACGTCCTCATGGCGCGAGCTCAAGCCTTGGGGATCGCGCACCGCGTCCGCTGGTACGGCGCGTTACCGCAGCCGGCGCTCGTTCCCCTCTATCAGGGGGCCTCGCTCGTCGCGATCCCCTCGCGGGAAGAAGGACTCGGCCTGGTGGCGGTCGAAGCACAGTTGTGCGGCACCCCGGTCGTTGCCTACGCAGACGGCGGGTTGCTTGATGTCGTCCGACCCGATCACGGCGGGACACTGGTCACCGTGGGTCACACGGAAGCGCTGGCGACGGCGATTGTGCGGCTGCTGACCGACGAACCGCTGGCGCGACGACTGGGCGCACTCGCCCGGGAAGACATGCTCCTGCGGTTCTCCCCAGCGTCCGTCGCCGATCGCTACCTCGCGCACTACCGTGAGGCGACCGCGTGACCACGACCGGAGCACCGTCGAATCGGGGCATCTGGGCGCATCCGGCGGTGCGGCCAACGATCCTGACGTTGACGGCCGTCTCCATTGCCTGGGCGCTCCGCAATCAGTGGGGAGCGATGCGTGCCGCTGCCGTCAATGTGGAGGTGCAGTGGGGCTGGATCGTCGGCGCAAGTGG
>CANJOX010000239.1 GCA_947475795.1 Gemmatimonadota bacterium | reverse complement strand
GTGCCACGACGCGGGCGTCCCGTCTGAGTGAGAATCAGGTTCCCCTCGTCACGCTACTGACGCCGAACGCTGGCTTCTGCAGCGGGCGCTTTAATAAAATGCGCGCGAAGCGCGTTTCCGAACACGCCCGACTGCAGCAAGCATCGTTAGGCTTTGCGCGCGCCTGTGGTCCGTATCCTTCGCCAGCTGCGCCATCCCTCTCGCCTTCGCCACATCCGCGATTGCCTTGGGGGGAAGAGATCGGGATGTCCGCTTGCCAGCGTCACCTTCAGATACTCGGCGATGACCCTTTCGTCACCTTGCCGAGCGCCAGGCCGCCGAACCGACGGCGGTCGTGGATGCATACTGCCGGCGCAGCTCACCGAATTCGATACTTCCGCAGTGACACCACGTCGTCCGCATCGGTGGCGGCGACGATGACGTCATCGCCGCGGGCGAGCAGCGGTAGGTTGCTGTTCACGCGCGCGGGGAAAGTGACGCGGAAGAGCACCGCGCCCCTTTCGTCGAATACCGTGAAAGCGGAACTCGTCGCCGACTCCGCTCGGGTGTGCGCCACCCACAGGCGGCCATCGAGGTCTACGAAGAGCGCCGCGATCCCCGAACGCGTGGTGGGCACCTTGCTCCGATCGAACGTGCTCGTGCTGTACTTCGCCAAACGCGTCTCCACTTGGCGAATGGTCTCGTCCCGCTCCGCGACGGAGACAGTAAGGGCGGGGAACTCAATCGCTGTGCGGGCGAGCGTATCGCGCTTCCCGTATGCCAGGCGCGCCACGCGAGTGCCGCGTGCCGCGGCGCACCAGAAGTGACCGCGTCGGTCGGCGACCACGCCACCTCCCGTGGTGAACGGATAGGAGCCCGTCGTTGCGCCCTGGCCCGGTGTTTCGGCGCGAAACACCAACGGCGGCGCCGCACCTGAGGGGCACTCCGGATACTCCAAAGAACCGGCAACGGCGCCGGCCTGAGTGATGCGGCGGTATTTAGCCTCTCGGGCGATTGCGAGCTCCACGAGTTCGCCCGAACGGTCGAACCAGGCGCCCCAGCGATAGCCATAACCTGAGATAGGCACCGCGAGCGCCCGCTGATATGCGCCCGAGCCGCTGAGAATGGTGAATCGACTGTTCGCCGGATCATTCGCCCACACCGTACCGTCCGGTGCCACGGCAAGACCATTCGCGTTGCGCAGCTCGCCCGGACCGCTGCCCTTGCGCCCAACCGTCGGCAACGAACGCCCGGCGTCGTCGAAGCGACGAATGACCTGATCCTTGAAATCGAGGGCCCAGACGTGGCCATTCGGAAGCAGTACAAAATCGCGCAGATCACCGAACGGTTCACCGGATTCCGCGCCATCCACCTGCCACACCAGCGTCGCGGTGCGCGCGGAAAGGGATTGTGCGTGGAGTGGCGCGATGAGCGATGTGGTGAGTGCCACCAAAAGGGCGATGAAGCGGGTCAGCTCTCGGTGACGCATGGTGCAATACTCCTCACTAGTGGAATTACCAGCCACGAGGCGTGAACAAGCCTAGCTCTGCGGGCGCATTGCGGGTCACCCACCATCGGCACCCCGAGGATCCAGCTCCGCAATGTGCCAATCTGGAACAGGGATTTTGTCGGTCGAGTCGTCGAGAAGGTTGGGCCGGATCATTGTTGAGAGTTGCGCCCGATCTTCAGAATGCACAACCGGCCGTTTGAGCCATAACGCCTTGCGTTCTGCTGCAGCGCATCAAATAAAGTGCGGCCGGACGGGTGACGTGCGCCAGCACGGCGACCGCCTGCCGCACACTGCATCGCGCTGCCAGCAGCAACGTTTCGTTAGATGACTTCACGCTCCAATCAGCGATACGCGCCCTCATCGCTTCCACCACGGCAGCATCGGGGGGAACGGCCGGTCACGGTTGGCCGTGAGGTATACGAACGACGCGACGATCACCGCGTTGCGCCGAACGTCGTCAGGCACAAGACGCTCAAACGTGTCCATATTGGAATGATGCGTACGGGTGTCGTAGTCCAGCCAGTCTTGGAGGAACTGGAAGCCTGGTTGTCGGTTCGTGTAAAAGCTCGCGTGATCCGTTCCCCCTCCCGCGCCCTGACTCACCACATCGAGACCGAGCCCGCGCAGCGCACGCGTCCAGACGCGGAATGTCGAATCGGTCTCGGTGGTGAATTGCGCGCTCTGATCGACCATAGGGCCACGAATCGCGCCGGCCCCATTGTCCAAGTTGAAGTAGGCGGCGAGACGCACGCGGTCACCCGGCGCCACGGCATGCGTACTATCCCCGAAGTGACGCACCACGTACGCCGCGGAGCCGAGCATACCCTGCTCTTCGCCGGTCCAGAGCGCCAAGCGCACCGTGCGGCGAAGGTGGACGCCAGCGGCCTTGAGAATCCGCATCGCTTCCATCATCACGGCGACATTGCCGCCGTTGTCGGTGGCTCCAGTGCCGTAGTGGAAAGAATCGAGATGCGCACCGAGCATCACTACTTCGAGCGTGGTATCTGCCCCGGCCAATTCGGCGAGCAGATTGTACGCGCTGTCGTTGCCGCCGGTGAAGCGATTGCGCACGTCCGCTTCCAGCGTGACGCCGATGCCGCGGGCGAGATTTCGAACGATGCGCCCGTAGTGCTCCGTGGAGAAGACGAGGACCGGTAGGAGCGCGCGCCGTGACGGATCGGGCGACCCTTGGCGATTGCCGTCGAAGCCGAGAAAGACGACGCCGCCAGCCCCCGTGCCTTGCCCGATCATGGCCACGGCCCCCTCGGCCAGCAGAAAACGGGGCAGCTCCTCGTCACGAAAGCGCCGCTCACGCTCGAACGCCGCACTGGCGCTGTCGTTCCGCGCGAGATCCGCGGCAGTGGGCACGTACCGCGGTCGTGTCGCGAGCGGCCACGACCGCGTGAGGAGCTGCTGCGCGGTGAGCCTGGTGGCAAGCGGTTCAAGCGGCGGTGGGGCAATCGGCGGGGCGGAATCCAGTAATACGAATGCGCCGCGCAGCTTGCCGCGATACGCGGCGAGCTGTGCTCGCGAGCGGAGATCCGCGGCGTAGACGGCAGGTCCGCGCACGAGTCCCTTCGTGCCCGGCGTCCACGCCTCGACGTTGACCATGATCGGAAACGAACTCGGTTCCAGCGCGCGCACCTGAACCAGATCGTTCGTCCATCCACTACCAAACGGTCCCCACGACTCACGCCATGATTGGGTGATGCCCCACGTGCGGAGTCGCTGCTGAATCCAGTCGGCCGACTGGTGCAGCGCGGGCGAGTTGGTCAAACGTCCGCCAAAAACATCTGTCAGCCAGCCGGCGGTCTCCATGACCTGCGAATGCTGAAGCCCCTCCGCCCGAATCGCGGCGAGCGCTGCTGAATCAGGAGCCTGCGCGCAGGCGGAGGTCGCGCGCGCCAGAGTCAGCACCAGAATCGTCATCGCCCGAGCACGGGCGCGGCGAGGCGGCGACAGGCGGGGACCACCGGCTCGATGTGAGGCTAAGAAATCCATTGGGCAAGGGCAAATGGTTCAAACGCGGACGGCGCACGGCGTGTCGTGTGCGACTGCACCGCACGACGCTGCTAGAGTACATCGCCGGCCGCGACTCGTCGAGCGACGGCGACATGGTGCACGACTAATCGCCGCGCACCGTGCCCCGAAGCTTCCGTCGCGCAAATGTTCGTCAAGTCATCTAACGCCTTACGTTCTGCTGCAGCGCATCACACAAAATGCGGCCGGACGGGCGACGTGCGCCAGCACGTCGACCGCCTGCCGCACACCGCACCGCGCTGTCAGCAGCAACGTTCCGTTAGATGTCACACGGGGTGTGCCACGGGCCTAAGTACTCGCGCCGGAAGGCGTCATGCTGCACGGCGACGGCCGGTGCCCCAAGCTCGTATGTCGTTCCGCTCGTACACCAGGTGATGTGATCCGCCGCGTCCATGAGCGTGGGCACCTCGTGGCCAGTGACCAGCACCGCCACCCCGTCCGCGGCCAGTGCGCGCAAGACCGTCGTGAGAACCTCCGCGTCCTGCGGCGCGAGGCCACGATACGGCTCATCGGCCAAGAGACACGTCGGCCGTCGCACCAGGACCGCGGCCAGCTCCGCCCGTCGACGCTCGCCGCCTGACAGCGTGTCCGGGTGTTGATCAAGTCGTGCCGCGATGCCGACGCGCGCCGCCGACGCGCCGATATCGCCTTCGCCAAACTGGCGCTGGAAGAGGGTCAGCTGGTGCCGGACGGTAAACGCCGACGATAAGAGATCGGCATCCGGAAGATAGAACAGGCCGGCGGCGGCCAGGCGATGCGGTCGCGCGTGCAAGTAGGCGTGGTTGCCGAAGTGCACCGTTCCACCATCGGGCTCCACGCGTCCCGCCGCGATCTTCAGCAGGGTGGATTTGCCGATGCCGTTGCGGCCGAAGAGCACGCGGAGTTCGCCCGGTACCGCGCGCAATGAGGCGGATGACAAGACGCGACGCCCGGCAAACGATTTCGACACACTTTCGACGCGCAAAAGGGCGGTCATCCGCGAAGGGTCCCCACCGCGCGTAGGAGGAGTTCACCCGCCAGCGGCGGTGCGATCACCAGTGCGGTCAGAGCGACGGCACCCACCCCCAGATTGCCGATTAGATCGCGTTCTCGGCGCCGCCGCAGCTCCACGAGGCTCACGGCCGCAGCCAACGCGACCATCGCGCCGAGCATCGGCGGCGACACGCGTAGCGGATCGAGGCCGGCGAGGAAGAACATCCCACTCAGTCCCACCCGCAGTAGCGCCCACAGACGGAAGTGACGCGTGGCATAGGTGGCGACCAACGCACGATTAGGCAGCATTGATCGCCCCATACCCTCCAAGCGGACGCGAGTGCCATCTAACGCCCATCTGCATGCAAGGAATACTTCCAGGCCGTACTCTATTGTCGACATACCTATGCTGCCACTTCGCGTGCCACTCCGCCAACCGCGGGGTCCCAACGAGTGCACTAGGTCGTCTCGTTGGTCTGTCTCCGATATGCTGCGAACGTCGCAGGCCGATGTGCGCCGCCGTGACGGCGGCGCCTTCACAGCGCACACCGACGGAACCCACGGTCGAATTCGCGGCGAGACACGTACCGTGCGCTGGCGGGCGAAGGGCAGACACCAAGACTAAAACTGCTGCCCCCCACGACCATTAAAGCGCGGATTCACGACCGTGTTGAAAATCGAGCCGAAGGTATAGCTCATGCCCAGCTGGACGTAGAAACGATAGTTGGTGGCCAGCGCCTGCTGACGGGCGATGATCTCGTTGTCCGACAGCCGGCCACGGCGCAGATACAGCTGGTCGTTCACGCGCGAGTAGTTGCCGCCCACGTTGATCGCGAGCCCCTTGGCGATGCGCAGGTCGGTGAAGCCGCTGATGCCGTAGCTGTTGTAGCTCACGTCGTGCAGATATTGTGACCCGAACAACGACATGTTCACCGATCCCCACGGCTGCCGCGCGTTCCATGCCACCGTGAGATTGTGCACGGGGCGCGTCTCCGTGGTCCGGTCGTAGATGGTCACGTCCTGATAACGCATCGACGCGATGCCGACGGCGTAGAAGGCGGT
>CANJOX010000238.1 GCA_947475795.1 Gemmatimonadota bacterium | reverse complement strand
TCAAAAGTGAAATACACGATGAGCACGTCGTCCGTCCATCCCGACGGCAGCGATCCGAAACCTCGCGTTGATCCGACAGCCTCGATCGCTCCCATCGCGTCCAGATCGTAGCTGCGATCTCCCGACCCCTTCACCACCTCGATCGCCATCACCGAGCCGTCGCGACGGATGGTGAATCGTACTTCCGCCACAAGCGCGGCCGACACGCGCCGCGGTGTCCAGTTGATCGTGAGCTGCCGCACAATGTTCGAGAGGTACCCGGGATAGGGGAACTCGATCCCGTCAATCTTCAGATTGGCGACATCGGCGCCCTTGCCACCCGTTGCTCCCGCGCCGGCTTTCGGCGCGGCGGCGGCACGCGTCGTCGCGGTGCCGCTCTTGGCGCCGGCCTGCTTCGTGCGACTGGTCGACGGTGTCGCCTTCGGCGACGGCACCACGGGCTTGGTCTTCGACGGTGTCGGCAGCACCTTCTCCTCCGCGACCCGCTCGGCACCCGCGATGTCGGGCGCTGCAGTCGTCGGCTCCGCGGCAGCTGTGACCACGCCGGCCTGCCGCGGCCCCGGTGGCGCCCCGACCAGTTCGACCCGGTACACCGGGGGGCGGGGCGCGTCGGGGCGCGTGCCCCACCACAGTGCCGCCGCAGCGACCCCCGCATGCACCACCACCGAGAAGAGAAATCCACCGCCCATCGGTGATGCCATCGCGCCCGGTCGCGCGGTGCTCACCGCGCGCCGTCCGGCTCGGCGACAAGTCCGACGTCGGTGATGCCCTTGGCCTTCATGGCAGCCACGATGCGAACGACGGTGCCGTACGGCACCCCCTCATCAGCGCGGAGATACACCCCGCCCCCACCCTTCCGGTCGGCCAGCGCCTTCACACTCCCGGCGAACTCCTCGAAGGTCAGCGGCGTCTCGTCCACAAAGATCGCGCCGCGTCGATCGACCGTCACGACAAGGCCGCTCTTCGGTTCGAGCGGCCGCACGTCGGCCGTCGGGAGCGCAATGTCCACGCCGCCTTGCATGATCGGCGCGGTCAGCATGAAGATGATCATCAGCAGCATCATCACGTCGATGAGCGACACGACGTTGATCTCGGCGTTGATGCCGGTCCGCTCACGACGGCGACCGCGACGCACGCTCAGATCCGCCCTTCGCGCACCATCAGTGCGATGAGTTCGGAGCCGAAGCCTTCCAGCGCGTCGTCAAAACGATTGAGGCGCGACGCGAAGACGTTGTACGCGAACGCCGCCGGGATCGCGACCGCCAGCGCGGCGGCCGTGGCCATCAGTGCGGTACCGATGCCGGGCGCCACCGCCTGAATGTTGCCCGACCCTTTCTCGCCGATACCCACGAACGCCTCGATCACGCCAAGCACCGTACCGAACAGGCCGATGAGCGGACTGACGCTGCCAACGGTGGCGAGCCACGGGACGTACCGGCCGAGCGACTCGCGGGCCTTCGCCCCCTCGGCGTCGAGCACGAGACGCAGCGCTTCGACCTGCGAACCGGACAGGCGCGCCGTCCGATCACTGGTCGCTCCCAGCGCGGGCTTCGTATCGTTCAGGAAGGACACCGCGCGCGCGAAGACCGCCGTGAACGCGCTCGGTCTGGCCCGCTGCGCAATCAACATCGCGTCGTCCATGCCGCGCGCGCGCTCGAAGTCCGCCACGAACGCACGACCGTTCGCTTCGGCCGCGGCGAAGCCCCGCCACTTGGAAAACATGATCGACCACGAGAGCAGAGACAGCACGCCGAGCAGCACGAGCACGCTCTTGGTGACCGGATCACTGTTGATCAACATGCCCAGCATCGACGCCGGCAACGGCGCATCCTGCGCCGCGAGCTGCAGCAGAAACAGCAGCGGTGCCATGGCCGTCACCGTGCCGTCTCCGTGCGCGCGCGACGGTCGGCGAAATACCGGAACGTCTGCGCAAGTCCGTCGCGCAGTGTGACCTGTGGCGTCCACCCCAGCAGCGCCTGCGCCTTGCCGGTGTCCAACGCCGAACGGGCCAGCTCACCGGCCCGCGCGGGCGCGTACTCGATCGGGGACGTCGCACCGGACACATCACGCAGTGTCGTGGAGAGCGTGTTCACCGACGTTTCGATCGAGGTGCCGATATTGAACGCGCGCGCATCAAGGCGGCCGCGCTCCGGAAGCGCCGCCGTGGCCGCCGCGAAGTTCGCCCGGGCCACATCACCGGAGAACACGTAGTCCCGCGTCTGCTCACCGTCGCCGAACACCGTCAAGGCCCGCCCATCAAGCAACCGGTTGCAGAAGATCGCGACAACCCCAGCTTCGCCATGCGGATCCTGACGCGGTCCGTACACGTTGCCGTACCGGAGCGCGACATTGTCCAATCCGTGCACGCGACCGTAATACGCGAGATAGTACTCCACGGACAGCTTGGCGATCCCGTAGGGCGCCTCGGGATCCTTGCTGTTCGACTCCGCGCTCGGTGGCGGATCGAAGTCGCCGTACAGGGCGCCGCCCGTCGATGAAAAGATCGTCCGCGTCGGGTACCCGCTGGCGCGCACGGCTTCCATGAGGTTCAGGGTGCCGAGGATGTTGCGCGTGGCATCGTACACCGGGTCGAGGACGCTGCGGCGCACATCGATCTGCGCGGCGAGGTGACACAGGACATCAAAGCGGCCATCGCGCACCAGAGCCGCCGCCTCCGGCGTGGTGATATCGCCGCGCACGAAGCGGGCGGAAGCGGGAAGGTTTTCCTCGCGACCGCTCGACAAGTCGTCGAGGATCGTGACCTCCCATCCCTCGGCCAAGAACCTGTCCGCCACCGTCGAGCCAATGAAGCCCGCGCCGCCCGTCACCAGGACTGTCTGTGCCATACCGTTCACGTCCTCAGTTCATTGAAGTTCCCCACGGCCACCGAGGCGCCGGCCTGCCGTTTATCGGGCCACAGAACGTCCCAATGTACACACGCGCCGACGCCCACGGGGGGCCTCGGCGCGCGCTGTCGCGATGAGAACAGCCGAATGGCCGTTGTCACCCGAACCGACACACGGCGTGTCAGGGCGCTCGAGCCATCCGGCGAACGGTGAGACCGACGCGGATGTCGGACGCATACTGTTTGGTGATCACGGCCGCACTGCCGCCGGCTTCGCTCCGCACCACACGAGCCCGCGCCACGATCGCATCAGACTCGGGATGGTCCTTCGTACCGGACCGATAAATCCCGAATTCGTCGCCGGCCTTCACGCCCTGCGCCGTCCCCGCTGCCAACAGGACGAAACTACTCAGCGTCGGCTGCAGCTCCTGCGGATCCGCCCAGCGGATCGTGGAGATCACGTCGGCCTCCGCGAGCGGAATACCGGCCGCCCATGGTGCCGTCACTCCGACCGCCGGCAACAGGCGCTGCCCCTGCTCAATACGCCCGGACTGGCGCGCCACCCTGGCCAGCGTGGGCTTGCCCGCCTCGACCCGCACGACCTCAAGCACACCGCTCGGGATCGCGAGGCGCTGGCTCTTGTCGAGCACCGTGACGGCCGTCACCGCCACGAGACGCTGACCGATCGTGTACGGCCGTCCTGCCGGGGCCCGGATCTCGACCTCGTCGGTCTTGATGGCGCGCTGCAGGTCACCGCGCTCCGACGAAAGCGGAGAACCGACACGCTGCCCGATGGTCCCGCTACCGACGAGCTCTCCCTCAGCGACCACGAACGGCGCCGCTTCGAACTCCGCCTGACGCGGGGCCGGCGTATTCGGACGAAGGACGGCGCGGGTACGCCGCTCGGCCTCGGCCGCGTCCGGCAGGTCGCGGTGAAACACGGTCTCGACTTCGCTGCTTTTCCGCGCGGCTTCCTGCGCGCCGGGATCAACGAGGCCAATGCGCGTCCCGACGCGCGCCGTCATGAACTCGCCCCCCCGCTGCGGCTGAAGGTTGGCGCGCGTGGTGTCCGGCTGCGCGGCGTCCGTGGTAACGGCGGCCGCCACCTTCGGCGCCTTTACCGGCGCGCGTTTCTTCGCGCCGCTCGCAACCGCGTTGGCCTTGCCAGACGTCTGCGCGGCGAGCGATCCGGCGGTCCCAGACACAGGGAGAGCACCTTCCCCGGCTTTCGCCAACGCGACGGCAGGCACCGTCGAGTCGGCCGGTGCCGCCGCGATCGCGGCCGCCCTCGCCCCGCGCACGACCGGCGACGTCGGGACGATCAACGTCATTCCGACCCTCAGGGGAGCCGGACCCGTATCCGAAATGCGATTACGCCGCGCGAGCGCTGGCCATTGATGCCCGTCACCGTAGTAGCGCGCGGCGATTCCCCAAAGCGTTTCCCCGGCACGCACGACATGAGTCGCGGTGGTGGAGTCCTGAGCGCCTGAGAGCGCCGGGTCGGCGCTGAACAGCAGGGCACCATCGGCCTCCTGTCCGTGCACGACCACGGGACGCCATACCACCAGCAGCGCGATCGTAGCAAGGATCGCGATCAGGAATCTGAAGATGGGCCGTGCGCCCGGATCCGTCGCGACGACAGTAGACGACTGCGTCCAAGGTGCAGCGCGCATACGCGAGCCTCAAAGTGAAATGCATGCATGCCCGGACAGGACCGGGGATGGCACTCGTCCCGCGCGCGATGCCGCGAGCGAGGTGCCTACATCGCAGACGCCTGCGACGGGCGCGCGTAACGCGCCGCGTGTCACGCCGGCGGATTCCGCCGTCATACCCGCGCCGCCGGGGGACCCCGGCGGCGCGCCCTGCCCTCGCACCGACGATCAGAACGGCAGATCGTCGTCCTCGTCCTCCAACGCGCCGGGAAAGTCCCCGAACTCCTCCTTTCCGGCCGTCGGCGCCGCCGCGGACTTCGGCCGTGCCGCCGCCGCAGGACGCCGGGGAGGTCCGTCCATGTCATCACCGCCACCGCCCATACGACCGCCGAGGAGCATCAGTTCTTTGACCTTGATCTCGGTGGTGTAGCGGGTCTGACCGTCCTTGTCCTGCCACTGGCGGTACTCGATTTCGCCTTCCACGTAGATCTTCTCGCCCTTCTTGACGTACTTCTCGACGACATCAGCGAGCCCCGACCCACGGGCGCTGTTCCACACGACGCAACGATGCCACTCCGTCTTCTCTTGTTTCGCACCGCTCTGGTCCGTCCAGTTGCGGCTCGTCGCGAGCGAGAACTGTGCGACACGCGTCCCGCTGCCGACGGTGCGGATTTCGGGATCCCCCCCGACATTGCCGATCAAAATGGCCTTATTCAGACTGCGACTCACGATGCCTCCTCGAAATACGGAAGTGATGGGTTGTGCGAGATAAGCTAGGAGGGTCGTCTGACCAAACCAAACCCGAAGAGCGCCGGCGGGGCTATTCCGACGCCGTGATGTCCCGACGCAGCACGAGCGCGTCCTCAACCGGGTTCCGGTAGTAGCTCCGTCGTCGTCCGACCGCAACGAATCTCCGGGACGCGTACAAGGCGCGAGCCGCGCGATTCGACTCGCGCACCTCCAGAAACATCGCCACGACGCCCGCCACGGCGGCGGCGGCGAGTGCGTCGTCCAACAACTGCGCGCCGATGCCCTGACGTTGCCGCCACGGGACGGTCGCAATGTTCACGATCTCCGCC
>CANJOX010000237.1 GCA_947475795.1 Gemmatimonadota bacterium | reverse complement strand
GGCAGGAGTTCCGTGTGAACAACCCATACGGCGCCAAAACCGGCTGGCGCCTGAACGGCGGCTACGGCGTGGACGAATTCGGCGCGTGGCGGCGCAACGTGTCGGGGCAGATCACGCTGCGTCCGTCGCCGCGCGTGTCGGTGTCGGCCGAACCGACCTTCCAGTCGGGCACGGATCCGCGGCAGTACGTGACGCGCATCGATGGCGGGACGCGCACGTACGGCAGCCGCTACGTGTTCGCGTTCATCGATCGCACCACGATCTCCACCAAGCTGCGCGCCAATTACGCGTTCTCGCCCAACCTGTCGCTGGAGGCGTACGCCGAGCCCTTCGTGGCGAGCGGCGCCTATTCGCGGTTTGGCGAGCTGTCGGCGCCGCGCAGCCGGCTCCTGCGGACGTACGGCACCGACGGCACGACGATCACCACCGACTCCACCGGGGCACGCATCATCACCGACGGTGGGTCGACGTTCACGATTTCCAATCGCGACTTCCACGTGCTGTCGTTCCGCTCGAACATCGTGATGCGCTGGGAGTGGACGCCGGGGAGCACGTTCTTCCTGGTGTGGCAGCAGAACCGGCGCACGAGCGAAGCGTTCGGTGATCCGGCCCGCGCCCGGGAGCTGTTCCAGACCACGCGCGCCGGCGGTGACAACTTCCTCGCGATGAAGTTCAGCTACTGGCTGCCGGTCCGGTTCGGCGGCGGCCGCTGAGCCTGCCGCCCATTTGACATTGCCGCCGGGGACAGCACCTTTCGCAGATGCTGACTCCCCTGCGTGTCGTGGTGCTGGCCCTGCTGCTGGCACCCCTGTCGGGTCCGCGCCCTGCACACCGCGCGCCAATGGCGGCGCGCAAAACGGTGGCGGTGCTCCGCTTCGACAACAACACCGGGCGTTCCGACTACGAGCATCTCGGCACCGGCATGGCGGCGATGCTGACCACCGACCTGAGTGCGGTGGACGACATTCAGCTGCTGGAGCGCGAGCGCCTCGACGACGTGACGCGTGAGATCGACCGGCAACGCACGCCCGCGTTCGATTCCACGACGGCCGTGCGGGTGGGACGCCTGTCGGGGGCGCAGTTCATCGTGATCGGCTCCCTTGCCGCGGCCACGCCGCAGCTGCGGATCGACACGCGCGTGATCCGTGTGGAGACCGGCGCGATTGTGAAATCAGCCACCGTGACCGGGCGGGACGATCAGTTCTTCGACCTGCAGCGCCGGCTGGCCCGGCAGCTGGTGAAGGATCTGGACATCGCCCTCACCCCCGAGGGGGACGCGGCGCTCGAGGCGCGGCAGCAGGCGGGGCGCGTGGACGATGTTGGTGCCGTCGTCGCGCTGTCGAACGCGATGAGCCTGGCGGATGCTGGCGACTTCGTGGGGGCATCGCGCACGATCGCCCCCGTAGTGGCGCGCTACCCCAACAGCACGTTCGTGTCGCTCACCGCCAGCGAGATCAGAGCACGGGCCGCGGCGAGCGCCGCGCAGAAGGCGAAAACCGGCATCAACTCGGGCATCAACAAACTGCTGCGCAAAAAGTGGCCGCCGCGGTAACGGCGGCCGCTTCCCGCATCACGTCCGCGCGCTGGCCAAGGCGTCGTCCACGGCGGCCCGCAGGTCGTCCAGCGCCACCGGCTTGAGCAGCACGGCGCGCGCGCCGGAGGCCGCGATCCGCGCCGGCGTGAGGCGGTGGCTGAAGCCGGTGAGAATGAGCACCGGCAGATCCGGGCGCAGCACGTGCACCGCCTCGGCGAGCATGTCCCCCGTCATCACCGGCATGGTCTGGTCGGTGATGAGCAGGTCCACCGCCGACGGCTGCCGCTGAATGAAGGCCAGCGCCGCCTCCGGCTGCGCGAACACGTGCACGGTGTGGCCGTAGTACTGCAACGCCCGCTCGACCACGCGCGACACCCCGGGTTCATCGTCGACGACCACCAGACACGAGCCCGCGAAGGGACTCTGTTCGAGCACGCCGGCCTGCTCCGCCTCAACGGCCGTGCGGTAGGCGTCGGCGGCCGCCGCGCCCTCATCAGGATGCCCGCCGTCACGCGGTCCGGCGTCACGCGGTCCGGCGTCGTCCAGAATGGCCGCGGCGAGATCCGCGGCGAGATCGTCGTCCAGCGGTTCCTCGTCCCACAGCCCGGGCACTTCCACCCGCGGGAACTGCACCTCGAAGGTGGTGCCCTGCCCCGGCTCACTGATCACGTCGGCGCGCCCCTCGTGCGAGAGGACGATGCCGTGCAGCACGGCCATGCCAAGTCCGGTGCCTTCGCCGGTGGGTTTAGTGGTGAAGAACGGCTCGAAGATCCGGCTGCGCACCTCGGCGGTCATTCCCACCCCGGTGTCGCGGACCTGCAGCACGATCACATCGCCGTGGGGCGCAGGCTCCGACGCCGGCACGATGCGCGCCGACAGCGCGATCGTGAGCACGCCGTCGGTTTTCGCGCGCATCGCGTATTCGGCGTTGGACACCAGATTCAGCATCAACTGCTGCAACTGCGTGGGATCGCCCATCATGAGCAGCGGCTGCTCGGCCCCCTCGATCACCATCGAGACCGTGCGCGGGATCATGCGCCGCAGCAGCGGCTGCAGGTCGAGCACCAGCCGCGACAGGTTCACGAACTCGCGCGTGGGCGTGGAGCGGCGGCTGAAGGTGAGGATCTGCCGCACCACGTCACGCGCGCGATCGCTGGCGTCGAGAATGGCGCCCAGATTCTCCTCGTTGCTGCGCCCCTTTCGGAGCGCGCTGCGCCCCAGTTCGGCGTTGCCGCGGATGACGCCCAGCAGGTTGTTGAAGTCGTGCGCCACCCCGCCGGCGAGTGTGCCCAGCGACTCGAGCTTCTGCGCTTCGCGCACCTGCGATTCAAACCAGCGCTTTTCCGCTTCGGCCTGCCGCACCTCGGTGAGATCGCGCAACACGACCTGCCGCAGCACCCGCCCTTCGTTGGGCACCTCGGTGATGGTGCACTGCACGGGCACCGTCTCCTCGCCCCGCGGCACGTCGAACTCTTCGGGCGGGGCGCTGGTGCCGTCGCCGGTGATACCGGGGAACAGGTCGGTGAGCCGGCGCTGCTGCAGCGCCTCGGGGGTGTCCACGCCGAAGAGCTGGGCGGCCATGGCATTGGCGGCGATGACGTGACCGTCTTCCACCAGCAGGTGCGCGTCCATCGCGCGATCGAAAATCGTGCGGAACTTGCGCTCACTGTCGCGCAGCCGCCGCTCGCTCTCCAGCAACTGCCGCGCGTTGTCGCGCACGAGCATCACACGCCAGCGGTAGGCCGCGGCCGCAAGGCCGGCGAGCAGCACCCCGTACAGCAGCAGCGCGTACCAGGCGCGCCACACGGGCGCCCGCACACGGAACGTGCGCTGCACGGGGCCGTATTCTCGGCCGGCCCAGTCGTACGCCCAGACGTCGAGCACGTAGGCACCGGGCTCGAGATCGAGATAGTAGCGGTTGGGGGAATCCGGCTCGGGCGGTGCGACGCGGTCCGCGATGGCCGCGCTCACGTCACCACCGCGGCCGAACCACCGATCACGCCGCTGCAGACGGACGCGATAGCGGGTGTCCTCTTCGCGGTGATACGACAGCAGCATCGGCTCCACGTGCAGGTCGTGCTCGTCGGGCGCGAGGGCGACCCCCTCGGTCACCTCCCGGCCCGTTTCCCCCGCCGTGACGAGCAGTCCCAACCGGACCGGGATACGCGCCGAGGCCGCCTCGAGATCCACCAGTCCGAGACCGCCGCCGGTCGCCACCCAGAAGACGCCGGAGGACCCGCTGCGCGCCACGCTGAGCACTTCGCTGGAGGGCAGCCCGTCGGATTCGGCCACCTGCGCCGTGACCGTCCACGCGGCCGGCGTGGGCGCGCGCACGTCGATCGCGACGAGTCCCGAGAGCGTGGACACCAGCAGCCCGGTGGGGAGGCAGGCCACGGACGTCGTGCCCAACGCCGCCACCGTGGTCAGCAGCGGCACGGGGAGGAGGGCCCACGGCGCCGGACCGGACTCGGCCCGCCAGAAAACCCCGCGCTCGCTGTCGTGGGCGAACAGATGCGGGACGCCGCCCACCATGGTGCGGCAGATGGCGGTGACGAAGCCCGTGCCGACGGCGTGCGCGCCCTCGTCGGGGAGGCGTTCCTCGACCGTCCCACTGGGGGTGAGGCGGCGGACCACATGCGTCCCGCCGGCATACAGCACGCCATCCCCTTCCAGCAGGCTGGTGACCGAGCCCGTGACGGCGAATCGGGACGGCGCCCAGCGGGTGCCGGACCACTCGAAGAGGCCGTCGTCGGTGCCGGTGACCAGCACATTGCGCCCGTCGGGCATCGTGAGGCGACGGGTGCGCCTCAGCGATCGCTGCTCCAGCCCTGCCTGCAGGGGCACGAAACGGCCATCGCGGCGCGCGTACACGGCGGTGGGCGTGGTGATCAGCACCGCCGCGTCGCCCGGCGATGACGCCCCCCCGGCGGGGCGCGGCGGGGCCACGCTGCCGAGGCTGAGGTCCAGCACGGTGTCGAAGGGCGCGCCGGTGGCGCGCGCGTAACGCTGGCTCGGACCACGCGCCGGCACGTGCAGCACCCCGACCCGGCTGGTGCGCAGCCACAGCTCGTCGCGCCCGTCGGGCCCCGGCAACGCCAACGCGAGGTACACGCGGTCCTCGGGTTCCCCGGCGTTGAGATCCACGCGGCCGGCCACGCCGACCGACAGCCGCGACAGATAATCGCCGCGCGACGACACGTACACGGCCGCCCCGCCGCTCGCCCCGGGCACCGCACGCAGCAGCGTCACCGCCCCGCGTCGGTCGTCGGTGCGCAGCGGCACCGCACGCCAGCGGTCACCGCCCATCCACTCCGTCACCTGCCCGCTGCTGGTGCCGACCCAGAGCGAGGGCGCGCCGCCCGCCCCCGGCACCGCGGCCATCCGCACCGCCCCTGTCGGCGAGCCCGGCACCCGCACGAAGCGCTTTTCGCTCGCGTCGAGCGCGAACACGCCGCCGATGCCCGACGCGTACACCCGCGCGGCGCCGCCGGCGGGGAGTGCCAGCAGGAACTGCGCATCGGGCGACGCGAGCCCCTCCTGCGCCGTGTAGACGGTCCAGGCGCCGCGGCGATAGCGCGCCACGCCACCCCGTGACGACGCCACCCACAACGCAGGGGTGCCGTCGGAGGCCGTGGTGCCCATAACCACCAGCCCCAGTGGGGACAGGGCGGGCGGGAGGGGCAACGCCACGAAGCGGGTGCCGTTAAACCACGACACGCCGAACGACGAGCCGACCACCACCCGATCGGTGCCGTCGATGGCGCGCGTTTCGGCGAGGCTGTAGCTCACCTCACCCTGCAGCCCGTCACGCGTGCTGAACTCCTGCATGGCGACACCGGCGCGCGCGCGAAGGAGGCCGCGGCGCGTGCCCATCCAGCGCGTGCCGTCGGTACTGACGAGCAACGAGCGCACCTGCTGATCCGCCGACGCAGGCGGCAGGGATTCGCGACGCCAGCCGTTGCCGGCGTAGGCGTAGACGCCGTCTTCGGTGGCGATCCACATGTGGCCGGCGGTATCCACGGCCATGTCGTACACGGTCGCACTGCGCAGC
>CANJOX010000236.1 GCA_947475795.1 Gemmatimonadota bacterium | reverse complement strand
GCTGCAGCGCATCGGCCTCGCGTATCTGTGCGGTGGATTGCTTACGTGGCGCACGACGCTGCGCCAGCAGATCGTGCTGCTGGCGGTGCTGCTGCTGGGGTACTGGGCGCTGATGACCCTCGTGCCCGTGCCTGATACGGGCATCGCGGGACGCTTCGTGCTGGACAAGCCGGACCAGTTGCTGAGCGCGTGGCTCGACCGCACCGTCCTTGGCACGGATCATCTGTGGGCGGGTGGCCGGACGTGGGATCCAGAGGGGCTGCTCAGTACGATGCCCGCCGTCGGCACGATGCTGCTGGGTACGTTTGCCGGACGATGGATCGCGCGGGAGGAGTTGTCGTTGGCCGAGCGACTGTGCGGACTGTTCGCCGTCGGTGCGCTCACGATGATGGTCGGCCTGATGTGGCACTGGGCCTTCCCGATCAACAAGAGTCTCTGGACCAGTTCGTACGTGCTGTTCACCGCCGGGATGGGCGCGGTCGCGCTCGCCACGTGTATGTGGGTCATCGACCTCCTGCAGGTCCGGCGCTGGACGTTTCCGTTCGTCGTGTATGGCATGAATCCGATGCTCGCGTTTCTGGGTTCGGGGCTGATGGCACGGATCACGTCGTCGATCTGGACCTGGGAGACCGCCGCGGGGACACGGATCTCTGCGCAGGGCTTCGTGTTCAATACACTGTATGCGTCGTGGCTCCCGCCACATGCGGCGTCGTTCGCCTACGCGCTGAGCTTCGTCGCGCTCTGGTTTCTGATTCTTCGAAGCGCGTGGACGCGCGGGTTCGTCCTCAAGGTGTGATGAAACCTGCCGCTATGCTCCGCCAACTCGGTGTTCGGTCGCACACCGCCATGCGCACGGCGACACGTGCCCTCGCGCGGTCGGTGCGCCTGGTCACGCTGCTCGTGCTGTCGGTGTCGGTGACGGCCATGGGTCCGGTCACGGCGGCCGCGGCGCCGTCGCGTATCACGCAGCCACCGAAACGCGCGGCCACGGCGAAGAAGGCCCCGGTCAAGCGCAGCAGTAAGCGCAGTACGGCGCGCAGCACGCGGAGTTCGCGTGCCCGCGCGAGCCGGGCGCGCGCACCGATCGTTCCCGTGCTGCGATTCACGTCCCCGCGCGGCGGCGCCGCGCTGACGAGCGATCTCGCGGCGCTGCTGGGCAGCCGCACGCGCAACGGGGAATGGGGCGCGATGGTGGTGAGCATCTCGCGAGGCGATACGCTGTTCGCCCATGGTGCGGACCGTCCGTTGGTGCCGGCCAGCACGATGAAGCTGTTCACGTCGGCGATTGCGCTCGAGAAACTCGGCCCCGAGCATACGTTCCACACCGACGTGCTGCGTGACGGCGCGCTCGAGGCCGGGGGCGTCGTACGCGGTAATCTCGTGCTGCGGGGGGACGGTGATCCGTCGATGTCCCCGCGCTTCGTGCGCGGCGGGCCCGAGGCCGCGATGACGATGTTGGCACGGTTTGTGGCCGGTGCCGGGATTACGCGGGTCACCGGCGACCTCATCGCCGATGCATCCGCCATGGAGGCGCGCGGTATTCCCGAAGGTTGGCTGTCGCGCTACGCGGGGGCTGGGTATGCCGCGCCATTCTCAGCGCTCACGCTCAATGAGAACATCGTGATCGTGGGGGTCAGTGCCGGTGCCGCCGGCACCGCCGGGCGCGTCTTCCTCGAGCCGGCCACGAGCGGCCTCGTGATCACGAACACGGTGCGGACGGTCGCGGGGAGCGGCGCCCGCATTTCAGCACGCCGCGTCGGGAATGACCGCGTCGTCGTGTCGGGCACGATCGGGGCGCGGGCCGGCACCCGACGCTATCAGCTGGTCGTGGGCGATCCGGTCACGTTCACGGCGGGGGCCTTCCGGGCCGCGCTCGAAGCGCAGGGGGTCGCGGTGGACGGCGCGCTGCGGGCCGGGCGCACGCCTGCCGCCGCGACGCTCGTGACCACCCTGCCGTCGCCCCCGCTCGCACGGCTGGTGTCAGTGATGAACCGCGAGAGCATCAATATTTATGCCGAGTTGCTTTTCCGCGGGGCGGCCCGTGGTGCCGACCGGCAGACGCTTGGTTCGGCCGAGAATGCCTCGTCCGCGTTGCACGATTTTCTGGTGACGCAGGTCGGCGCGGCGGCCGACGCCGTTCGTGCGACGGACGGCAGCGGGCTCTCGGTGCTCGATCGCGTGACACCGCGGGCCTTGGTGCAGTTGCTCTCCCACGCGCACGGCACGCCGTGGGGGAGCGCCTTTCACGCGTCGCTGCCGGTGGCGGGTGAGTCCGAGTTACTACGGAACCGCATGCGCGCTACGCCGGCGCAGGGGAACCTGCATGCCAAGACGGGCACGACGAACGATGTGATCGGCTTGTCCGGTTACGTCACGGCGGAGAACGGCGAGATTCTGGCCTTTGCGTTCCTGTACAACGGCAAGGATCGCTGGCACGCCCGGGAAACCATCGATGCGATGGGGCCGACCATGGCCGCCTTCTCGCGGGAGTAATGGCCCGCGGGACGGCATCACGTCGATGCCGCCCCTGTGTGGACCACCTGTGTGGACCACCTGTGTGGACCACCGGCGGTGGTGCGATCAGCGCAGGGTCCGTCGCCCGTGCGCACGGCGGTGCGCGCCACTGGGGAGCGGCTTCGGCACGGATCGGACGCCGACCGCGGGATCAAGATCGATGCCGCGCAGGACACGGAGCGCCCGGGCCATGCCCGTGGTGAAGGCGCCGCCGTTCGATCCCGCGACGACGGTGCTGTTGTACCCCACCGCAAAGGCGCCGCCCAAGCCCGTGGGTGCTCCGGTCACGCTGGTCAGCCCCTCGGTGGTACCGGTCGCGAGCGTGCTCCACGCGCTGCCGTTGTAGCGCAGCAGCGTGCCTTGCTCGCCTGTGACGTACAGGTCCGAGGCGCTCGTCCCCCACACCGACGTGAGAACCCGGCTGCTGCCGGTGCTGAGCGCACTCCAGGTGCTGCCGCTGAGCGCGAAGGCGATGCCGCCCGTGCCCGCGGCGTTGGCGCCGACGGCCGTCGCCCCCGCACCGCCCGCCCAGACGCCGGCCAGCGTGCCGGTGGTGCTCACCGGTGCCGTGCTCCAGCTGCTCCCCGCCAGACGGACGGCCGCGCCATTCTCGCCGGTCGCGATGATGTTCGTGGCCGACGTGCCGGAGATCGCCAACAAGGCTCTCGTCGCGGTGGTCGCCACCGACCACACACTCCCGTTGAAGCGCAGCACCGCCCCATCCGAGGTCACGGCGTACACGTTGGAGGCACTGGAGCCCCAGAGCCCGTACACCGTGGCCGACGACGGAAAGCTCATCGCCGTCCACGAGGTGCCGTTGAAGCGCAGCATGGTCCCGTTGTCCCCGCCGGCGAAGGCCTCGGTGGCACTGGCCCCCCACACCGCGTTGAGCGTGACCGTGGTGGGTGTCGTATTCCGTGACCAGCTCGATCCGTTCCATTGGTAGACAAAGCCGAACTCGCCGACCGCCCAGGTGTTGGTGGCGGATGTCGACCAGACGTCGAGCAAGTCCGGAGCGAGCGCCAGCGTTTCCCACGTGGTCCCGGTGCGGCGCTGCACGCTGCCGCGCTGACCACCGACCCAGAGCGCACCCGTCGGATCGGTGGAGACCGCGAACAGCTGTGGCGCATACGGCGTGGAAATGCGCGACAGGGTGCCGGCCGTCACGAGCAGCAGGCCGTCATCGCTGGCCACGAAGAACCGCGGATCCGATGGCGCGAGGGCGGTGACGCCGTACAGATCGGCGAGGATGCCACCGTTGGCGACCTGCGTCCATGTGCTGCCGTTGTACGTGAGCACCGTCCCGCCGCTGCCCACGGCGACGACGCTGGTGGTCGACGCGCCCGCGACGCTGGTCAGTGACTCGATCGTTGGGGCCGACTGACGCGACCAGCTCCCGTTGAGGAAGCGTAGCACCGTACCGCTGCCGCCGACCGCGAACGCCGTGCCTCCGCTCGCCCAGACGCTGGTGAGCGCTTCGGTGGCCCCCGTGCTGCCCACGGTCCAGTTGCTGCCATTCCAGCGGAGCGCCGTGCCGTTGGCACCCACCGCGAACGCGCTGCTGCTGCTCTCCACGAAAATGCCGTTGAGGCGACTGGTTGTGCCCGAGGTGACCGTGCTCCACGTCGTGCCGTCGAAGCGTACGATCACCCCGTTGGTGCCAACGGCCATGGAGGTCGCGGCCGTCGTGCCGTGCACGGCAAGGAACTGCGTGCCGAACTGTGCCCCGCGCGCGGAGAGCGACCACGTCGCGCCGTCCCAGCGGAACAGGTCGCCCAGCGCGTTCACGGCGAAGGCGGTGGAGGCGTTGATACCGCGGAGCGCCACGACGTCCTCGTACAACGCACCACCGAGACGCGAGGACGTCCAGGTGCTCGCGAGACCGCTCACGACGGTGACCGCGGTGGTGTCACGACGGGTGGTATCGGCCACCGCCATCGTGATGATGTTCGCGGCCCCGCTTGCGACGGCCGTGACCAACCCCGCCGCGCTGACACTGGCGACGGCGCTGTTGCTCGACCGGTAGGAGACCTCCGTGGAAACGCCGGCGTCGGCGACCACCGTGGGAACCAGCTGCACCGTCTGGCCGGCCAGCACGACCGACGTGCTTGGCGTGACGGTCACGGAGCGCACGCTTGGCGCCACGGTGATCGCGGCGGTGGCGCGGCGCGTGGTATCGGCCACGGACACGGCGGTCACGTCCGCCGTCCCCAGCGAGACACCAGTGACCACGCCGCCGGAGGAGACCGTGGCCACGGCGGCATTACTGCTGCGCCACGTGACGGCGGTGGAGGCCCCGTTGTCCAAGGCAACAGTCGCCACGATGGTGCGCGTCCCGCCGACACCGACGGTCGCGGCGGTGGGGGAGACGCTCACGGCCGACGCGCGCACCGTGACGACGGCGGTGCCGCGCTTGGTGCTGTCGGCGGCGGAGAGGGCGGTGATGGTTGCCGTGCCCGGCGCGATCGCGCTCACGAGGCCGGTGTTCGACACCGTGGCCACGGCGGCACTGCTGCTCCGCCAGAGCACCGTCTGCGACGCCCCCGGATCCCCTGTCACGGCCACCGCGAACTGCCGCGTGTCACCGGTGAACATCGTGGCCGTCCCGGGGGTCACGTCCACGGCGCGCACCGTCGGTGCCACCGTGATCGACGCGGTCGCACGTTGGGTGGTGTCGGCCACGGACACGGCGGTAACGTCGGTCGTGCCGAGTGCGACCCCGGTGACCACGCCGCCGGTGGAGACCGTCGCCACGGCGGGATTGCTGCTGCGCCACGTCACGGCCGTGGAGAGCCCGTTGTCGGCCGTCACGGTTGCCACGAGGGTGCGGGCACCGCCGATGGCGATGGTGGCGGCGGTGGGCGAGACGCTCACGGCCACCGTGCGCACGGTGAACACCGAGGTGCCGCGCTTGGTCGTATCTGCGGCGGAGACGGCCGTGATGGTCGCGGTGCCGGACGCGATGCCGCTCACGAGCCCCGTGCTCGAGACGGTCGCCACGGTCGCATTGCTGCTCCGCCAGAGCACCGCCTGCGACGCGCCCGGATCAGCGGTCACGGTCACGCCGAGCTGGCGCGTGTCGCCCGCGAAGATC
>CANJOX010000235.1 GCA_947475795.1 Gemmatimonadota bacterium | reverse complement strand
CGCGGGGAGCGCGTCGAGCGCCCGGAGGGCGCCAGCAATGGGGGCCCGGGGGGCGAAGTCACCCCCCATGGCATCCACGGCGATGCGCGCCAAACTTACGCTTCCTGCGCAGTTACCCGCTGCTCACCCGCATAAAACCCACACTCGTTGCAAACACGGTGCGGACGCTTCATCGTGCCGCACTGGGGGCACGACTGGATGACGATGGCGGGCGCAACCTTGTGGGTGTTGCGGGCGCGCTTCCGCCGCTTGGATGTACGGCGCTTCGGTACGGCCATGGGACTCTGACCTGAACGTTCGAGACGAGAAGAACCGTTTAGGCGTCGGCATCGCGCAGATCGCGCAAGCCGGCCCAACGGGGATCAGTTGATGGAGGACACGTACACGTCCCCGTGTTGCGATCGGCACCGCAGGTCACGCACAGCCCCTGACACTCCTCGCGGCAGAGCGCAAACGACGGAACGGCCAGCAGCCACTCCTCGCGCACCGCCGGACGGAGATCGAGTTCTCGCGCCCCAGCAGGGATCGGAAACACGTCATCTTCACCCGCCTCATCGACCCCTGATTCGGCGAACAGCAAATGGACGTCTTCCGACACGGCCACCATGACCTCGTTCAGACACCGCCTGCACGAGGTGACAGCCGCCCCTTCCAACCGGCCGCTCAGATAAAAGCGACCGTGACCCGCACCGGACAGGCGGCCGATGACATGCACCCCGGCACCTGCCGGACGCGTGTCATCAGCCTCCCACACCGGATCCGAGGTGTCGAGGACATCGTCCACACTCTCGGCACGGGCTTCCAGACTCCGGATGTCAAAGCACAGCATAGCCGTGTAACGTAGAGCGCCCCCCCAGACTACACAAGGGCGGCGGCCCGCTTTTCACACGGGACCGCTACACCCAAGTGGCGCAACGACCACGAGTTAGGCGCGAGCCTTGCTCAGCGGCTCAGCAGATCGACGCCGGCGAAGAAAAAGCCCGCCTCGATGGCCGCGTTCTCGTCGGAATCGGACGCGTGAATCGCATTCCGCCCCTTCGACTCGGCATACAGCTTGCGCACGGTGCCCTCGGCCGCTTCGGCCGGGTCCGTCGCGCCGATCACGGTGCGGAGCGTGGCGACGGCGTCATCGCGCTCCAGAATGAGCGGCATGCACGGCCCGCTCGTCATGAACTCGACGAGCTCACCAAAGAATCCCCGCTCGCGGTGAACGCCATAGAACTCACCCGCCTGGGCGGTCGTGAGGTGCATGACGCGCGCGGCCTTGACGGTGAAGCCCGACTGCTCGAGCAGCGCGATGATGAGGCCGGCCTTGCCATTGGCGAAGGCGTCCGGCTTGACGATGGTAAGAGTGCGACGACCAGCCATAAGTCAGGATCCGATCAATTTGCGAACGATGTCCCCGCGCGTGAGGAAGCCGACCAATCGGTCATCCTTCACGACGGGCACCCGGTCGACGTCCTTGTTGAGCATCAGGGACGCCACCTCGGCCAGCGGTTGCTCGGGCGCGACACAGAGGACCTGACGGGTCATGATATCGCGCACCGTGCGCCGCGACGCGGACGGCGGCTGAGGAGCGGTCGCTCCCCCAGCCCGCGGAAGATAATGGCTCAGGAGATCGCGCAAGAGCTCACGTTCACTCAACATCCCGATCACCCGATTGTCTCCGTCCACCACCGGCAGGCCGCCCACGCCCGCCCGTAGCATCTCGAGCACGGCGCTCCGCAGTGGCGCCTCCGGCCCGACCGTCCGTGGACGCTCCGTCATCAATTCCCGCACCGTCAGCTGGGCCGGGAGATCACTGGCGCTGAATGCCGGCAGTGCCATGAGCTGCGCGGGAGTCTCCACGCCCAAGGCCGCCTCCACCGTGGCGTCTTTGGAGAAGGCACGGACGAAGGCGCCAACCACCTGCAGATGACGGGCCATCTGCCGCGGCGGGGTGCACACCAGGCAGACAATGCGCGCCTGCTGCAGCTCGTCGTCGTCAAGCCGACGGACCACGTTCCTGGGCGCCAGGCCAATGGCGACCACCAGATCACGGACGGCATCGGTCCGGTAGTGGAGGACGAAGGCGCGATCCGCGAGTCCGACGATATCCTCGGGCCGCGCTTCCTCGATGCGCTCGCGGAGCAGGTCCGCATTCGAGAGCGCCCCGCTGTCGTCGAGGCACCGGCACAGTGCCGCGGCGGCGTCGGCGACGGTTCCCGCGTCCAGCGGCAGGAGCACGCGGGACGCGATCAGGACGTCGCGCAATCGTTGCGGTGGGGTCGGCATGCGTTGAATCTGCCCACGCGGTGCCCGGGACCGCAGGGGCTGACGCAAGAAAACGGGGCCGGACGCGCGATCGCGTCCGGCCCCGCTCCCCTGCCGTGCGTGGTCGCGATTAGCCGAGGCGGGCCCGGATCAGATCGACGAAGTCGACCGGGCGCTGGGCGACGCCCATGCCCGCCGCCTTGAACGACTCGATTTTTTCCGCGGCCGTCCCTTCCGAGCCGGAGATAATCGCGCCGGCGTGGCCCATGCGGCGGCCCGGCGGAGCGGTCTGACCGGCGATGAAGCCAACGACCGGCTTCTTCATATGCGCCTTGATGAACGCGGCGGCTTCCTGCTCATCAGTACCGCCGATTTCACCCATCATCGCGATGGCCTTCGTCTGCGGATCCGCCTCGAAGGCCGCGAGGCAATCGATGAAGTTCGTGCCGTTGATCGGGTCGCCACCAATGCCGACGCACGAGCTCTGGCCGATGCCGGCCTTGGTGAGCTGGTTAACGATCTCGTAGGTGAGCGTGCCGGAGCGGCTCACGACGCCGACGTTGCCCGGCATGCAGATGCGGCCCGGAATGATGCCGACCTTTGACTGGCCGGGCGTGATGAGCCCCGGGCAGTTCGGGCCGATCAAGCGCGCGCCATGTTCCTTCACGTACGGATACACCTTGGTCATGTCCAGCACGGGCACGCCTTCGGTGATGCAGACGATGAGCTTCACGCCCGCCGCCGCCGCTTCCATCATCGCATCGGCCGCGAACATCGGCGGCACATAGATGACGGACGTGTTCGCGCCCGTGGCCTGCACCGCGTCGTACACGGTATCGAAGATGGGCACGGTGCCTTCGAACATCTGGCCGCCCTTGCCCGGCGTCACGCCGGCCACAACCTGCGTGCCGTACTCGATCATTTGCTTGGCATGGAACGAGCCGTCGCGGCCCGTGATGCCCTGCACGATCAGCTTGGTGCCGTTATCGATGAAGATGCTCACGCGGCACCCCCCGTCGTCGCGAGTTCCACGGCGCGCTGCACGGCCGCGTCCATGTCGTTCGACGCCGAGAAGCCGTTGTCCTGCAGAATCTTCACGGCGATCTCCTCGTTGGTGCCGGTGAGGCGGATGACGATGGGCACCTTGAGCGGATTCGCCTTGGTCGCCGTGACGATGCCGTTGGCCACGTCATCGGTGCGCGTAATGCCGCCGAAGATGTTGAACAGAATGCACTTCACGTTCGGATCGGACGTGATGATGCGCAGCGCATTGACGACCTTCTCCGGGTTCGACGAACCGCCGATGTCGAGGAAGTTGGCCGGATCGCCGCCGTAGTACTTCACGAGATCCATCGTCGCCATCGCGAGACCGGCGCCGTTCACGACGCAGCCGACGTTGCCGTCGAGCTTGATGAACGTGAGGTTCGAGTTGCGTGCGTCGACTTCACTCGGCGCTTCCGACGACTCATCGCGCAGTGCGGCGATCTCGGGGCGGCGATCGAGTTCGTTATCGTCGATGACCATCTTGCCGTCGACCGCGATCAGTTCGCCCGTCGGCGTGAGCACGAGCGGGTTGATCTCGGCGAGCGAGCAGCCGGCGTTCATGAACGCCGTGTAGAGCTGCTGCATGATCTTCGCCGCCTGACGCGCCAGCTTGACGTCCTTGTACAGGAAGAAGCCCATGCGCATCGCTTCGAACGACAGCAGGCCGTAGCGCGTGTCGACCGGGTGATACAGGATCAACTCCGGCGTGGTGGCCGCGACTTCTTCGATGTCGATACCGCCGGCCGCGCTCACCATGAACACCGGCTTCTTGGTCGCACGGTCAACGATGATGCCGACGTACGCTTCGGAGCCGATATCGGCCGCGACGGTGACGAGCACCTTCTCGACCGTGAGGTCCTTGATCGTCATGCCGAGAATGGCGGTCGCCTTTTCCTTCGCCGCTTCGGGCGTCGGACAGAACTTCACGCCGCCTGCCTTGCCGCGGCCGCCGGCATGGACCTGCGCCTTCACCATCACCGCCACGCCGTAGCGCTGCGCGAGGGCTTCCGCCTGTTCCGGCGTCGTCGCGATTTCGCCGGGCGGGATCGGCACACCGGCCGCCCGCAACAGCTCTTTCGCCTGATACTCGTGTAGGTTCACGCGTTCTCCGAATCGAGGAATGTCACTGGTTCAATGCTAGGTGGTCGTGCCCGTCGACAGCAACCCGGCTGTGGAGCGAAGCGCGCCCGTACGTGCCCGACATCGTGAACCGGCGATGTCGGGCACGGCCGCATTTACTGCGGCGGTCGTTCCAATACGCGGCCCAGACTGTCAAACGCTGCGCCGAACTTCACCCAGTCACCCCGCGTCAGCGCGTCGCGCATGCTGCGGTACCACCGTCGCGCCGAGAACGGGTCCGACTGGAGCGGCGCGGCCCCCGGGGGCGATACCGGCGGAATCGGGATATCTCCCATCTGTCCCAACGCATCAGCGAGGGTTGCCCCCGCCGCGATCCGTGTCCCATCCGACGTGGCGACGCGCGCTATCTCGCGACCGCCCTGACCACGATCCGGACGCAGCGACGGGATCAGGAGCGACTGGATCAGGAGCGGTCCACGGGTGGTCATCACGGTGGACACCCGTCCCACGCGGAGTCCGGTGCCGGACCGCGGCCCGTTGGCGGTGTCCGCCTGCGCCGCGGACCTGGTGCTGTCGAGCGCGCTTTGAAGCCGCCCGGTCACGGTCCGCCACCGAAGTCGGGGGGAGGTGGTCGAGTCCCACCACGTCTGGCGCGCCTGTCCGCCCGTCGCGGTCACGACCCCGTCGATTTGGTCTCCCGCGTCAAGCAGCGGCAGGCTCCACCCAACGTGCCCGTCCGCGTCATCGACGATCGCGTGGGGAGCCGGCGTACCGCCGACCAGCGCACTGTCCGGTAGCTGGCGGGTCACGGACCCCGCGAACCGTGAGCCATAGCGCGCAAACGTTTTGATCTGGGCAACCGCGCCCTCGGTCGGCACGGGCAACTGCGCGAGCACGCCGGCCGGCAGATCGCCGGCGGCCGAGAACAGGGACGGCGCTACGGCCCGCCATGTGCGCGTCGGCGCATCCGGTCTGGACGCCAGCACCAGTGCGACTCGCCCCGTCGCGGACTCCACAACCGCCGTGGCCGCTAACCGGAAGTAGCTGTAGATGCCGCCCCCAATCTGCCATCGCTGGCTCAGGGGGTACCGGTCCGACGCGCTGTACAGCTGCACGGTCCAGTACAACCGGGCATCGTGGACGAGCGGCAGCACCTCGATGCCTTGGACAAAGATCGGGGCGAGCCGCGCCACACGCGCGCGCACGTCGCGATGACTGATGAGGATCGGCTCCACGGCCCCTGACACAGCCGG
>CANJOX010000234.1 GCA_947475795.1 Gemmatimonadota bacterium | reverse complement strand
CTGGGTGCTCATCCAGGCCTGCGTGCAGGCGGCCGCGTGGGCACCATTCGGAGACGACGCGATGTCCGTGAGCGTGAACGTTGCCGCCAAGCAACTCGACGGCGACACCTTGATCGATGACACGCGCGCCGCCCTGCAGATCTCCGGCCTCGATCCGCGTCGGCTCACCATCGAGATCACCGAAAGCGCTGTCATGCGCGCCCCCGAACTCGCGCTCGAGAAACTGAACGCGCTCAAGGCGCTCGGCATCAAGCTGGCCATCGACGATTTCGGCACGGGCTACTCGTCGCTGAGCCACCTGCAGTATTTCCCCGTCGACGAACTCAAGATCGACCGCTCATTCGTGTCGCGCATCGACGAAGGCGACCGCGCCGCCGCCTTCGTCCGGACCATCATCGCGCTCGCCAAGTCCCTCTCCGTGGACGTCGTCGCCGAAGGCATCGAAGAACCGGCGCAGCGAGCCTTCCTGCAGTCGGCCGGCTGCGACTTCGGGCAAGGCTTTCTGTACAGCCGCCCGCTCCAGGCGGACGACAGCGGTGCATTTCTGGAGCAGGCGCGGGGCGTCCGCGCGCTGGCAGCCCCCGCCTACCCCAGGCGGACAGCGTAGCGAACCACTGCCCCTCGGTTGGCGGATCGTCCACCGCCACCCCCGTCAACGGCGCTTGCGCCCTTTCCCTGGATGGCGGTGCCCGCCGCTGTCACGGCCGCCACCCGACCGTCCCCCGCCCGAGCGACCACCACCGCCACCACGCCCGCCACGGTGGTCGCCCCGCGACGACTGATCGCGCGATTTCCCATGCCGGCCCTCCGACGATGCCTCGGGACGTCGTTCCCGCTCGTCATCAGTAAACGGCAGATCGAGCTTGTGCTGGAGGTCGTCCAGCGTATCGGCGCGCACCGACCCGCGCTGCCCGCGCGGCACCACGAATCGCACCGGACGGTCCAGCGACGGCACCTCGTCCTGGATCATCGTGCGCGCCAGCTTTTCCGGGACGCGCAACCGCACCACCGGCACCAGACGGCCGTCGTGTTCTTCCACGTCGTAGTCCATCGGCACCGTGCGGTCGCGGATCTCCACCGCGCCGGGGAGGGCCCGCGCCTCGGCCAGCTGGTCAGCGCTCATGAAATCGCGACGATCGAGGAGCATCGGCATCTGCCGGATCGCGTCCCAGGTGGTCGCGCCGTCCATGCGCTCCTCGTACCACGCGGTCAGCTCCGCCTGGCCCAGACGCGGCGTGATACCACCAAGCCGCCGCCACACCTCACGGATCTCCTCCACCAGCGGCTGGTTGCGACGCACCGAGGCATGCCGCAGCGCGTTGCGCGCGGCCGCGTCCGCCAGCAGGTGCCGCGCCGCCTGCGCGTGCTCCGGCGGAAACTCGTCCATCGCCTCGCTCTCCAACGACAGCTCGAACCCGTAGTACGTGACCCGACGCCGCAGCAGCACCGGGGAGTGCTTGCGGTCCGCATCGAACCCCAGCTCCGGTGGATGACGCTGGGCGTACTGCTTGACCAGCTCGATCGGCAGCTGCGTCCCCTCAATGCTCGCCCGCGGCACACCGAACCGGTCGGCGAAGTAGCGCAGCGAACCGGCCACCGCCCCCCAGCTGCCGCACACACTCGTCTTCGACACGCGCGCCTCGTGTCCCTCGGCGGTCTGCTCCTCGATCACCAGATCGAACGGCATGTAGCGCGCCACCAGATCAGAAAAACGGCGGTGCAGGTCGTGGCGCACGAGCGGCATGGTGAGCGGCAGCGGCACCCCCACCGACCGGTACACGCTCGCCATCGCCAGCCCGGCGTCCTCGAGGGACTTCACCAGCACCCCGCGCTGCTCGGCCCAGTGGGCGATGCGCTCGGCCTCGAACATGTGGCGCGAGAGTCCGTACACTTCGCCGATGTAGCCGGCCACGCGGAACGCCTCCGCGTACACATTGTACGCCGTGAGGTGATCGCTGCCGCGCACCACCAGCCCCTCCAGATCACGTCCCTCGCGCGTCATACGGTGCAGCGAGTCGATGCCGCTCATGACGGCCAGCATGGGCAGCAGCTCGTCGTCGCCGTTCACGATCAACTCGCCCCACGCCCGCTCCACCGGCAGCGCTTCCACCGCGCGGCCGTAGGCCGTCAGGCGTCCCTGCTCGATCAGCCCGCGTGACTCGAGATGGCTCACGGCCCGACGGTAGGCCGCGCGATCGAGCGGCACCGGCAGCTCGAGGGCGTCCGCTTGCACGCCCAACCCGGCGCACGTGAGCGCGACGCGTTCCGAATCGCCGGCCAACTGAAAGTCTGGTGCCGTGGGCCGCAGGGCCTCAAAGCGGATGTCGCGGTCGCTGAGGATGTGCACGCGCCCGTGCTCCACGCGCCCGTGCACCCGCCCCGCCATCTGCAGGATCTCGTTCGAGCCGAGGTGGACGCGCGTCAGCACGTTCCGGCCGCGATCGATCACGTTGGTGAAGCGCGTGTCGTCGATGATGACCGTGTCGAGCCCCGGCACGTTCAGGGCGCTCTGACCGGCGGCGGTCATCGCGAGAAAGAACGGCTTCGGGACCACGCCCTCGAGGAACGGGCGAATCACGCGGATCGGCTCACCGCCGTGATAGTGCGCGGCCGTAATGCGCGGATACCGCGAGCGCACCCATTCGGCGGCCTCCTCCACGGAGGCACGCGTGGGCAGAAAAATGGCCACACCACGCGCCGACCGGGCGAGCTTCTGTAGAAACTTGTCGTCGAGAAACGCGAGCGGCTGCTTGCGCTCCACCTCGACCTTGGCCGCCTTGGTCGCATCGAAGGCCGAGACCTGCAGCACGTCGGCACTCTCGAGGTAGCGCGCATAAAACGACGGATCGACGGTGGCCGACAACCAGATGAACCGGCACCCCACCCGCTTGCCCAGCGCGAGACACAACTCGAGTTCCGCGCTCGTCTGGTGAATCTCGTCGACGATCAGCGTGTCAGTGGGCTGGATGTCGCCGTCCTGAAACCAGCGGCGCGCGATCCCCGTGGTCACCACCACGACATTCCACGACGGCGTCTCGGGCGTGGCTTCGCGTTCGCGATTGACGACACCCGTCTTGAGGACGGTGGTGCCGAGAATCGTCTCGGCGATCGGACGGATCCCCAGCGTCTTGCCGGTGCCCGTGCCAGCCACGATCCCGAACCCGTGACCGCTCGCCGCCAGCCGACGCAGATCCTCACCGCGCGTGCGCTCGAGAAACGTGTCGAGATGCAGGCCGACGGCCAGTTCAATCGTTTCGCACGCGGCACGCGTCGGCGCGATGACGATGATGCGCCCGGTGGGCGGCTTGGCCGCGACAAAAGCGTCGCGGTCGGGGGGTAGGTAACGATCACGTGGAGTGCGCACCCTGCAATCTACCCGACCCGGATCCCGCACGAGAGCGTCACACGCCACACGCCGGGCACACGGGATGCCGCGCGCTCAGCGCACAGTTACCGCTGGATGAGCTTGACGCGCTGGCCGTTCCGGAAAATTTCGATGCGATCAGCGCGGCCGTCACGGTTGGCATCCGTCCACACCTGCAACAGGTCTGCGGACTGATCGAGAAAGATCGCGCGCCACGGCACGCCACCGCGCCCCGAATCGGGGACACGCACCGTGAACTCGTTGGTGCCCAGCCACTGCATGATCTCGGCGCTCATCCGCCCCTGCAGCACGTCGGTCACGGCGCTCATCGATGGCAGCACCTGCGGGTACGCCCGCGAGGCATACTCGGGCAGATCGTCGCAGCGTCCGTCGCGGTCGGTGTCGTTGCAGGTGGGCGGACCAAAGCGCAGATCGTCGCACCAGCCATCGCCGTCACGGTCGAGACAGGTCGCTGACCCCGTCCCAGGCGGGCGCACACCCGGTGCCGCCGCGAAATAGCGCGGGTCGTTGACCGCACCGGGCACGATCACACCACCGGGCGTGACATACCCACCCGCTGCACCGCCGGGAGGCACCGGACCGCCCGGATACGACGAAGCCGGCGAACTGGTCGCCGGCGGGTCTCCATGCAATTGCGCATCCGTGATTTTCTTGGCTTCCCACGCATCACGCGCCCGCGGATCGGCCTGCGACAGGTCCGGCGGGATCAGGGGCGCGCCCTTTCGCTCCGGCGGCTTGGCAAACCCTTTGACCGGCAGCTCCGACTTCTTCCGCGCCGCATCCTCGCCGTAAATCACACGCCCGTTCGCCGGCTTGTTGCGCACGGCACTCGCACAGTCCGTCGGCGCCGGCTGCTGCGCGGGCGGCACGCCGTCGACCCACACGCGGCACATCCCCGCCGGCGGACGATACTCCTTCGGCACGTCGGGCTTCTCACTCTTCTCGCTGCGCCCCTGCGCATACGCACGCCCCGCGCCGAGCGTCAGGCTCAGTACGGCCGTCGTGGCAAGAATTCGCCAATGCATCTGGAACATGCCTTCCTCCTGCAGAACGTCGCGCGCCTTCCACCACGGAGAGCCACCGGACGTTCCGATGTCTCTTAGTAGCAGGGTCCATGCCACCGCGAACCCCACCGTCGGCCGACTCGCGGCGGCCGTGTAAGTATCGATCCGACAGTACCCTACGGACAGGGGGGAGGTTCGCGGGGTAACAGACAGCGTCCCTGAAAGTGGACAGATGCTGTCTCACTGACGGCGATGTTGGGAGGACGGGTGGGGGGTCGCGTACTCCCTACCCCGTTCCCCCGACTTCCCCGTTAATCCCCAAACGAGATCCCCATCATGCGCGCGGCTTGCACCACGTCGTGGTTGGGATCGACGCGCTTGGTCTCCTTCAGCACATCCGCGATCGGGATCGTGACCAGATGCGGCGATTGCAGCGCGACCATGTGGCCCCAGCGCTTGTCGGCCACGGCCTGCACGGCCGCCGCGCCGAAGCGGGTGGCCAGCAAGCGGTCGTAGCCCGTGGGCGAGCCGCCGCGCTGCAGGTGCCCCAGCACCATCGCGCGCGTTTCCTTGCCGGTCATACGCTGAATGTCGTACCCCAACCGTTCCGCGATCCCACCGAGCCGACGATCCTGCCCGGGCAACGACTCACCGATGATCGACTCGATCCCGCCCTTCGGCTTGGAACCTTCGGCCACCACCACGATGCTGAAGCGACGGCCCGTGGCATCACGCGCCATCACCTTCTCGCACACCTTCTCGATCTCCCACTCGATCTCGGGGATCAGAATCACGTCGGCGGTGCCGGCCACGCCGGCGTGCAACGCGATGAACCCGGCGTCGCGTCCCATGACCTCGAGCACCATCACCCGGTCATGCGACTCGGCCGTCGTATGCAGCTTGTCGATGGCCTCCATCGCGGTGTTCACGGCGGTATCGAAGCCGAAGGTCGTGACGGTACCCGGCACGTCATTGTCGATCGTCTTCGGGACACTCACCACGCGCACGCCCTTGGCGGCCAGCTGCGACGCAATCTTGAGCGAGCCGTCGCCACCGATGGAGATGATCGCCTCGATGCCAAGGTTGCGGGCGTTCTCGACCAGTTCGTCGGAGCGATCGATGTTCTTCCACGAGCCATCCGACTGCTGGATCGGATACGCGAACGGACTGCCGCGGTTGGTGGTCTTGATGATCGTGCCGCCCTGATTGGCGATCCCGCGCACACTGTCCTCGGTGAGGGGGACAATTTCGTCTT
>CANJOX010000233.1 GCA_947475795.1 Gemmatimonadota bacterium | reverse complement strand
GACTCCGTGTCAGTGGCGTGCTCTCGATGAAAGAACGATGCAGACGTGCGAACGGTTTGACCGATGGGGAACAGTACGCTTCGCGAAGATGGGCGACATCGCAAGCGGCGCGTCTTCAGATCCTTCTGATATTGTGACGGACGGTGGTTCGACTGACCACCCGCCACGGTACCAACGGTGAGCCATACGACCGCGCTTTACACGAGTGGGCTGCCTCGGGGAGTCTCTCCGCATCAGCGGCTCGTCCCGAAATCCTTGCCGCTGACTGTCGCCTGCCCGCTCTTTGCAGGCGTATCGCTCGCGCCACGGTCGCGCCGGAGCTCGGGCTCAGTCAGCGCTTCACGCAACCCTACCGCCCGCAAAGTAAGGGCAAAGAGAATCGCTTTATCCGCAGGCTGCTCACGGAATGGGTCTGCGCCACCGCCTATGGATGCTTCGCTCGACGCGCCGTCGGCCGCACGCCTGCCCTTCGCCGTGTGAACAACCGGCTTGTCATCGAGACCTGGCGGGTCGCTCACGCTCACCTTTGACGGTGCGTTGACGGCGCGGTGCGATACTGACGTTTCGGGTTCAACACCATCCGCTACGTGGCGGGCGAATGCCAGCATTCAGCCAGCCGTCGTCACACCGGACATTGCGCTTGCTCAATTACCGCACCGATGCGCCTCGACGTCGCATAGCACCCACGATGCATTGGCGCGTTCGGCCGATTCTTGTGTCGCCACTCTCATGGACGGTGCTCGTCGCGATGGCGGCGTGTACCGAGCCGACGCTGCCACCGCTGGCCGTCGCCACCTGTACGGTGACACCGGTCTCCGTGTCGTTGCTGGTCGGCGATACGGTGCAGTTGCGCGCTGCTGCCCTTGATGCGGAGCAGGTGTCGGTACGAGGCGCCACCATCGCGTTTTCGTCGTCGGTCCCCACGGTGGCCCAAGTGGTCGCCACCAGCGGAGTCACGTCGGGCGTGGCGCCAGGCACGGCTCAGGTGGTGGCCACCTGCGGCACCGGAAGTGCCTCGGCGGTGGGGCGCGCGGCCGTGACCGTGGGCGCCCGGCCGGCGGCGTCGGTGGTGTTCCAGTCGGCCACGGTCACCCTGCTCGAGGCGGATACGGCGGTCCTGCGCGTGGTCGTGCGCGATGACCGGGGCGGCGTGGTGCAGGCCCCGCGTGTGATCTGGAGCAGTCTCTCACCGGCCATTGCGCGGGTGGACAGTACCGGGAGAGTCGAGGCGATCGGGCCCGGGACGGCAGCGATCCGCGCCAACGTGGGCATGGCGCAGGCAATCGCCACGATCAGTGTGGCAGCCAGAGTCCCGGCTTCGCTCACAATGCCGGCGACGTTCCGGGTGGAGGCAGGCGAGACTGTCAGCGCCGAGGTGGTGGTCCGCGATCCCACGGGTCGCGTACTGCCCGGACGCACACCCTCGTGGAGCAGCAGCGCTCCAGCCACCGCGGTGGTGGATGCGGCTGGAGTGATTCGGGGCGTCGCTCCCGGCACGGCCGTCGTTACGGCGCGCTTGGATGCGTTGGTGGCCAGCGGAACGGTCACGGTGCTCCCGGCGGCGCCGGTGGCGCGCGTTGATGTCACGCCGGCATCGGCCACGGTGACCGCAGGGAGAACGATCACTCTCACGGCCTCCCCTCGTGACGCCACCGGACGGGCGCTGAATGGCCGGACGGTTACGTGGACCACGGGCAATGCGGGAGTGGCTTCGGTGGCTGCCACCGGTGCGGTGACGGGCGTTACGCCAGGCGCCACCGTGATCACGGCCACGGTGGACGGTCGACAGGGCACCGCGTTGCTGGCGGTCACCCCGGTGCCGGTGGCGAGCGTGGTTATCAGCCCGGCTGCGCCAACGGTGCGAGTCGGCCAGAACGTATCCCTAACCGCCTCAGCGCGTGACAGCGGTGGAGCACCGATCACCGGACGGAGTGTCGTGTGGACCAGCACGGCCCCCTCGATCGTCACAGTGAGTGCCACCGGTGTGCTCACCGGCGTGGCAGAAGGCGCCGCGTCGATCAGAGCCGAGGTGGAAGGAGTGGTGGGGGTGGTGTCGGCGCAGGTCACCACGCCGTTGGTGTTGCGGGTGGAGATCACGCCGTCGTCGCCGCTGGTGTCCGTTGGCGGCACCGTGTCGTTGCAGGCTATGGCGTATGACAGCGACGGAAGCACCATCGCTGGGCGCAGCATCAACTGGGGGACCAGCAATTCGACCATTGCCACGGTGTCCACGACGGGTGTGGTCACAGGCGTCGCTGCGGGAACGACGAGCATCTCGGCGACCACGGGCGGGAAAACAGCGCAGGTGAACGTGTCGGTGCGTGCGATCGGTGCGGTGACGCGCATCGAGATCACGCCGGGACGGGCGTATCTGCTGCCGGGAGAAACCCGGAGACTGTCAGCAACCGCATACGACGCCAATGGATTCGCCGTGACCGGTCGGCCGGTCCTATGGAGCACCGCCGACGCCACCATCGCAACCGCCAGCACCGCCGGCGATGTGCGGGCCTTGGGGTTGGGAACAACAACAGCGACCGCCGTGGTGGACGGGCGCACGGCCTCAACCAACGTGCTGGTGATTCCGACGTTCGGGCAGACGGTGACAAGCGTACGCTCAGCGCGGATTAGAGGATTAGGGGGTGGTTCGTATAGCACGTGCGCGCTGGTGCCCACCGGCGCTGCCTACTGCTGGGGGGATAACGTGTTCGGTGATGTCGGTGACGGCACAACGACTCCTCGCGGCGTGCCCGCTCGTGTCGCCGGTGGGATCACATTCACCATCGTCGCGCCTGGCGGCTATAGCACCTGCGGCCTGTCGACCTCCGGATCAGCGTACTGCTGGGGAAGCAACGCCAGCGGCAAACTCGGCGATGGCACCACCATCGATCGCGCCACGCCAACGGCGGTGGTGGGAGGTCGCCGTTACACCCAGCTCGCGGTGGGGACCGACCACGCCTGCGCGCTCGATGCCTCGGGCCAAGCGTGGTGCTGGGGAAGCAATCGCGCAGGCCAACTTGGCGTCGGCGGCAACACGTCGTCGAGTCTTGTTCCGGTCGCTCCCTCCACGACCGAGCGTTTTGTGAGCCTGTCCGCGCACTACGCCGACTGGATGGGCGATCACTATGGGGCCGCCACCTGCGGCATAACTGGAAACGGGGCGGTGTGGTGCTGGGGCGAGGCGCTTCCGGACGGCATCCGGCAGATCCGTTATACCCCCATCGATGTGAGTGCACCCGTTGCACTGCGCAGCCTCGTGGACGCTGGATTCGTCTACAGCGGTGGCTACGTGCAAGCGGTGTACTACTGCGGGCTCGACACGCAGGCGCGCGCGTGGTGCGCCACGGGGCGTGGGCCGTTCGCCGGCTCATCGGAGTTCGGATGGCAACAGCGCACGGGCGTCACGCCGACATCGCTCATGCCGCCCGGCGGCCGCTTCTGCGGCATCGATGTCATTGGTAATGCTGCCTGCTGGGCACCGACTGGCACGAGCGCCCCCATCACACTGCGCGACCAACCCGCGTTGGTCAGCGGGAGTGCCAACGAGTCGGTCCTGTACGGCATTGACGCGAATGATCGCCTGTGGCGCTGGAACCGAGAGAATTCAACGTTGTTAGACGGCCCCTACCTCGTCGTCATTCCTCCGTAACACCCTGCCGACCGCTCGCAACTCGCTCGTCTCCCCGCCGAAAAGATTCACGTCGAGCACCAATGGCATTCCCCTCCTAACTCCTCTCACACGATCATGCCTTCACTTTCGAAGCTCCTCCCGTTCGTGCTGCTTGTCACCGCCGGCTGCCACGGTTCTCTCACGCACGAATCACGCGTGATGCGGTCCACGCCGGAATGGTTCGCTACCGTGCGTCCGGACAACGGCGGCAAACCGACCGCGCAACTGGCCGGCCGTGGTGCCGGCAGTTCGCGCAGCCAGCAGGTGGCGGTCGACATGGCAAAAATGGCGGCCTTCACCGATCTCGGTCGCAGCATCAACGCCACGTTCTCTGGGCTCTCCAAGCAGGCGCTGGAGCAGGTGGGCGGCGGACGTGACGGCGAGACCGTGCAGCATTTCAGTCAGGCCACCAAGGTGGTGATGGCCGACATCGATGTGACGGGGACGTCGGTGGGTCGACAGACGTTGACCGAGGTCGAGGGCGTGTACTACGCGTGGGTCATGCTCAACTACCCGGTGGGCGAGGCCAACGCGAAGTTCCTGAGTGACCTGCGTGCAAACCGGGCCACGTACGAGCGCTTCCGCGCGACCCAGCTGTATGACGAGATGAACAAAGAGATCGAGGCGTATCGCAAGTCCCAGAGCGAACAGCGGTCACGCCAGTGAGCGTTGGAGGGAATCCTCGCCTCGTGCGGGCGGGACACCGGTACTGGCGACGCCTTGCCGCCGTAATCCCGATGCTGGCCCAGTCGTCTTGCCTGCTGTCCTCGGAACCCGAGGAGCCTGCGCGCGCGGTTACGCTCGAGCCGGTGGTGAGCTACCTGGTGCCGGGTGGGACGGCGACGCTGCGCGTGCAGATCGTCGATGCTGCTGGGCGGACGCGAGACGGCAAAGGTGCCCTGTTTTCTTCGGCCGATGCCACGATTGCCACCGTCTCGTCGGCTGGAGTCGTCACCGCGAAGGCGCCAGGCCGGACCGCAGTGGTGGCACGTATCGACAGCCTCAGTGCGTCAGTCGATATCGAAGTGCTCCCCGACTTCGGAACGCCCGTGACCTCCGTACACACGGCGCTCGTCGGGCCGAGCAACGGGAGCTCTTGCGTGCTGGATGCAAGGGGGCGCGCCTCCTGCTGGGGGGATAATGGCAGCGGGCAGGTAGGCGATGGTACGGCGACGTACCGGTCGGCACCCGTGTCCGTGGCCGGTGGCGTGACGTTTCGGGAGATCAGCGCAGGGGGATACCACACCTGCGGCATCGCCACCGGCAACGTGGCGTGGTGCTGGGGCGACAACAGCGACGGTAGCCTGGGAGACGGGACCACGATTACGCGGCTCACGCCGACGCGCATCCTCGGTGGGAAGTCGTTCACGCGCATCATGTCGGGGCCGTCTCACACCTGCGCACTCGACGTCGACGGCCAAGCGTGGTGCTGGGGAAGCAATCGGGCCGGTCAACTTGGGGTGGGGAGCAACGTCCAGTTCAGCGCTGAGCCGCTCCCCGTTTTGACCACCGCCAGATTCGAATCGCTCACTGCGCACTACGCCTATTGGATGGGTGACCATAACGGATCGGCCACCTGCGGCGTCACGCGCGCTGGAAAGGTGTGGTGCTGGGGCGAGGCGCTCCCCGACGGTGTGCGGGCGATCCGATACACGCCGGCGGACGTCAGTCCACCTGTGCCCATGCGGCTCGTGTTCGATGCCGGCTATCGGTACAGCGGTGGCTATGTCCAGGCGGTGTACTACTGCGGCGTCGATCAGCAACGCGCTTTATGGTGCGCCACGGGGCGTGGACCCTACACATCGCGTGACGCCGTCGCCTGGCAACGGCAGCAGGGGATCAGTGTCGAGTCTATCCTCTCCCCCGGGGGATGGCCGTGTTGGCTCGACGCCGCCGGGCAGATGATGTGCGCCAGCAGCATGGGCAGTACCTCTGACTCCCAACTCATTGCACGCATCGACACCCTTTCGCGCATGCCGCGTT